>JAUSPI010000166.1 GCA_030655775.1 Syntrophales bacterium | reverse complement strand
GCATTAGCATGAGTTTTTAGATTTTTAGCCAGGCAATGTCAGCATCCCCAAAATGGTTCTGAGCGTAGAAAACTGACTTTTTACGAACGTGTCAACTTTAGACACTTTAGTTCACTTTACACTCTTAACTAAAGCTTGCTGTTTAAACTGGCACCAACATCTGCGCAAAAAAACGCAGTTTTTGAGAATAAAGACTCTAATTACTATGAAAATGACATCGGTAGACTTTATAAAGAGTGCCAGGGAGCCCTCCCAGTATCCAAAGAGTTTACTTCCTGAGGTGGCCTTTGCCGGCAGATCCAACGTGGGAAAATCTTCGCTTATTAACGTGCTTGTTAATCGAAAAAGGCTTGCCAAAACGAGTACAACCCCCGGAAGGACGAGACTTGTAAATTTTTTTATGATAAACAACCTGCTTTATTTTGTCGACCTTCCCGGTTATGGATATGCCAGGGTGCCCCTTTCTGTGAAAATGGATTGGGGGCCCATGGTGGAGAGATATTTTAGAGAACGGGAGAATTTGCGCCTTGTTATTTTAATCCTTGATGTAAGAAGGGATCCGTCTGAGAACGATCTTTCTCTTCTTGAGTGGTTCCGTTTTTACCGTATTTGTTTTCTTGTCGTCCTGACAAAAATTGACAAACTTTCCAAGAACCAAATAAGGATTCGACAGCAACGCATAAAAGAGATATTAGGATTACCTCTTAATAGTAACATAATTCTATTTTCTGCAAAGACTGGCGAAGGAAAAGGGGCTATCTGGAAAGAGATAGGAAAGTTTACAAGCGCTCAATAATGACAGTCTTGTAAAGCCGGCTTTTAACTAATACATCGATCATGATTCTTGATAAGTTTATGTCAATCATTCTTTGTTTAATAAAATCATCAATCCCGAGGCATTAAAGTTGTTAAAGGACAGTGAAAAAATTGGCGCGGTTATGGTTGTGGGTTCGGGAATAGCAGGAATCCAGGCTTCACTTGATCTTGCAAATTCAGGCATAAAGGTACACCTCGTTGAAAATGATATCAGCATCGGTGGTGTCATGGCTCAGCTCGATAAGACATTTCCTACCAATGACTGTTCTACCTGTATCCTGTCTCCAAAGCTGGTTGAAGCTGGAAGACACCCGAATGTGGAAATCATGACGAGGAGATCGGTAGAATCTGTTGAAGGGGAGCCCGGGCGCTTTAGGGTTAAACTTTCGAAGAGACCACGGTTTGTTGATCTGGATAAATGTACCGGATGTGGTGATTGTGCTGATGTTTGTCCTGTATTGGTTCCAGCAGGTTTTAATGAAAACCTGGATAACAGGAAGGCCATCTACAGGCATTTGCCCCAAGCCATACCGAGTGCTTTTGCCATAGACAAATTGGGGACAGCACCGTGCAAGGCAGCATGTCCGACCCATATCAGCGTACAGGGCTATGTGGCATTAATTGCTGAGGGAAAATACAGGGAGGCGCTCAAGCTTATTAAGAAAGACAATCCGTTCCCAGCCGTATGTGGCAGGGTTTGCCACCATCCTTGTGAGTCGGTCTGTAAAAGAGGAGAGGTGGAGGAACCGATTGCCATTATGCAGTTGAAAAGATTTGTGGCCGACCTCGATCTTTATGATGATACAAAGTATGTTCCGGAAATAAAGGAAAAGAAGAATAAAAAGGTTGCCATAATCGGATCCGGTCCCGCCGGGCTGAGTGCGGCCTATTATCTTGCCATCGAAGGATATCAGGTTACTGTATTTGAGGCCCATCCAATTGCCGGTGGAATGCTCACGGTGGGTATTCCTGAATACCGCCTCCCCAAAGACATCCTCAACGCGGAAATAAAAATCATTGAAGATATGGGCGTTGAAATCAAGCTTAGTACAGAAGTGGGCAAAGACATTGCCATGGGTACACTCATAGATGAGTATGATGCCGTATTTATTGGAGTAGGTTCTCATGTCAGCAGCAAGCTTGACGTTCCCGGAGAAGATCTTGAAGGAGTCGTTCACGGGATCGATTTCCTGAGGAGGGTAAGCCTGGGTGAAGAGGTTTTCTTGGGGGACAGGGTTGCAGTGATCGGTGGTGGAAATGTTGCGATGGATGCCGTCCGTACGGCGCTCAGAACCGGTTCCAGGAATGCTTTTGTGCTCTACAGGAGATCACGTGCCGAGATGCCCGCCTTATCTGAAGAGATTGAAGGAGCTATAGAGGAAGGGGTTAAGATAGAATATCTGGTGGCGCCGGTGAAGATACTTGGCAGGGACGGTAAAGTGGCCGGTGTCGAATGTGTCCGCATGGAGCTGGGCAAACCTGATGAGAGCGGACGCAGACGTCCCGTTCCGATAGAGGGATCAGAATTTACACTCGAAGTCAACACGATTATTCCGGCTATAGGCCAGACAAGTGACCTGTCATTTGTTCCGGAGGAAAGAGGGA
Organism: Syntrophales bacterium; assembly: GCA_030655775.1. Taxonomy (NCBI): domain Bacteria; kingdom Pseudomonadati; phylum Thermodesulfobacteriota; class Syntrophia; order Syntrophales; species Syntrophales bacterium. Next base: position 3,008 of record JAUSPI010000166.1, on the reverse strand, counting down.
TTTCTATCAACAGGTGGAACACCTTTGAAGTTGACCCGGTGACCTTTGCTACCAGTGTGGAGGGTATTTTTGCAGGTGGTGATGATGTCACGGGTCCTGCCACTGTGGTTGAGGCCATAAATGCCGGGAAAGAGGCGGCTGTTTCGATAGACCGTTATTTAAAGGGAGAAGATATTAAGGCGGGCAGGGAGAAGGATTGGACTCAGAATGTTGCAGATAAAGCTGATACCGGCGGGATAAAGAAAATTGAAAGATATAGACCGTCAATCCTCGACCCGGAAAAGAGAATAGCTGATTTTAGTGAAGTTGTAAATATTTTGGATGAGGGTGATGCTGTTGGAGAGGCCAAGAGGTGCCTTGCCTGTGGGATATGTTCTGAATGTTACCGATGTGTTGATGTCTGCCTGGCCGATGCCGTCGACCATGAGATGAAAGAGGGGGAAGAAGACATTGAAGTCGGCGCTATTATTGCCGCCCCTGGATTTGAAGTATTTGATGCGAGGTTGAAAGGAGAATACGGATTTGGTCTCTATGATAATGTAGTAACAAGCATACAGTTTGAAAGAATACTATCCGCGTCCGGTCCCTATTTCGGTCATATTAAAAGAATCTCTGATGGCATGCAGCCTAAAAAGATAGCCTTTATCCAGTGCGTGGGTTCGAGAGATATATCCTGCGGAAATAGCTGGTGTTCTTCCGTATGCTGTATGTACGCAACAAAGGAGGCGATTATCGCCAAAGAACATCTCGGGGGGCTTGAAGCCTCGATATTTTATATGGATATCCGCGCCTACGGTAAGGATTTTGACCGGTTTGTTGAAAGGGCCAGGCAGGAGTACGGTGTTAGATATATCAGATCGATACCGTCGACAATTAAGGAGATGCAGCAGACGAAAAATCTTCTTATTACATACATTATGGAAGACGGGACGCTGACTGATGAAGAGTTCGATATGGTAGTCCTCTCAGTAGGGTTAACCCCGCCAAAGGATGCCTCGAAGCTTGCAAAGAGTTTGGGGATAGAGTTGGAGGAACATGGTTTCTGCAAAACCTCTCTCGAAAATCCTGTACAGACCTCCCGTGACGGTGTCTTTGTCTGTGGAGCCTTTGGTGGTCCCAAGGACATCCCTGAAACTATTATGGAAGCGAGCGGCGCCGTAGCATGTGCAGAAGGTCTGCTGGCTTCCCGGCGGGGGACTTTGATTGCGGAAGAAAAAGTTCCTTTGGAAAAAGACCTGAGAGGGATTGGCCCGAGGATCGGTGTTTTTGTCTGCCATTGCGGAATCAATATAGGAGGGGTGGTAGATGTGCCCGCAGTGGTGGAATACACAAAGGCCCTTCCCAATGTGGTTTATGTTGAGGAGAACCTGTTTACCTGTTCCCAGGACACGGCGGTAAAGATGGCTGAGGTAATCAAGGATCATAACCTTACCAGGGTCGTAGTAGCATCCTGTTCTCCCCGGACACATGAAGGTCTTTTTCAGGAAAATTGTGAAAATGCCGGCATGAACAGGCATCTCTTTGAGATGGCAAATATCAGGGATCAGAACTCGTGGGTCCATATGAATGAACCTGAAGCGGCAACGGAGAAGGCAAAGGATCTTGTCCGTATGGCTGTTGCCAAGGCTGAGTATTTAAACCCCTTGACGCCGGGACAGCTTGGGGTCAACAAGAAAACAGTGATTATTGGCGGCGGCCTTGCCGGGATAACGGCTGCCCTTTCTCTTGCTGATCAGGGCTTTGAATCCTATATCATAGAGAAGGAAGAGGAACTGGGTGGAAATTATCGTAAGTTGTACAATACCCTGGAAGGCCTTGATGCCGTTGACCATATGGCTCGACTGCTGAATCGTGTTGAAAAGAGTGATCCGATACATGTTTATACAGGGGCAAAGATAAAAGATATCGAGGGATTTATCGGCAATTACGAGACTACAATTGAAGCCCGGGGAGTCGAGCACCGGTTTGAACATGGTGTGGTCATTGTAGCGACTGGTGCATACGAACTTGATACAGATGAATATCTCTATGGTCAAAATGATAACGTGGTGACTCAGCGTGAGCTTGAAAAGCTCATTCATGAAAAGGATAGAAAGGTTGCCGATGCGAAGAGCGTGGTCATGATACAGTGTGTCGGTTCAAGGAATACCGAGAGGCCGTACTGCAGCAGGTATTGTTGCAGTGAGGCAATAAAAAATGCTCTGAAGATAAAAGAAGCCGATCCGAATAAGGATGTCACCGTCCTTTACAGGGATATCAGGACGTATGGATTTAAAGAGGATTATTATACAAAGGCGCGGGAGGCCAATGTTAAGTTTATCTGCTTTGATGAAGACAGAAAACCCACAGTGAAGGGCGTAGATTCCCAAATTTCCGTAACAGTTTTTGACTCGGTGGTGGGTGAGCCGGTAGAGCTTGAGGCGGACATTCTGGCACTGAGTGTAGGTGTTGCTGCCAATCCTGATAATAATCTTATCGGGAAGATGCTGAAAGTATCGTTGAATCAGGATGGATTCTTCCTCGAGGCCCATGTAAAGTTACGGCCTGTAGATTTTGCGACGGATGGTGTTTTCCTCTGCGGGATGGCCCATTCCCCGAAGATGAGCGGTGAGACCGTCACTCAGGCTAATGCTGCTGTATCCAGGGCGTGTACTATTCTGGCTAAGGATTTTATAGAATCTGAAGGGAAAGTTGCCTATGTAATCAAGGAGAGATGCATGGCCTGCGGACTCTGCGAGGAAAACTGTCCCTTCGCTGCCATAGAGGTGGATGAGAACGAGGGCTGCGCGGTGGTGAACTCAGTACTCTGTAAGGGGTGTGGTGTCTGTACTGCATCGTGCAGGATGAATGCAGTTGATTTGAATGGATTTAATAATGAGGAAATTCTGGCGCAGATAGCTGCCCTGACAGGTTAGAGTCTTTATTTTCAACAACTGCGTTTTTTGTGCAGATGTTGGTACCAGTTCAAACAGCAAGATTTAGTTAAGAGTGTAAAGTGAACTAAAGTG
>JAUSPI010000165.1 GCA_030655775.1 Syntrophales bacterium | reverse complement strand
GAGCAGTGCAATGATTGAGGGGAGACTCATTTTAAGGAGTAAGGGGAGAACAGGGTCCTTGCCAAGGTCAAGTTTCTTGTTATTCATTGAAGTAGTGTCTCTTTAAAAGTAGTAAAGTATTGCCAAAATAATGTTACAACTGTGTTGCATTCGTAAATAGTCATAAACTGCACCATTTGTCGTCCTGAACTTGTTTCAGGATCTCACTTGTTTCAGCATCTAATTATTTCAGCAAGTTAGAGACCCTGAATGATCCTGAAACAAGGTCAGGACATGATTTTGGGTGACAAAAAAAGACTTTTTACGAACTTGTTAAGCTTCTTTACACGGACAAACAATACCGGATCAAGGTCCGGCACATGGTTTGTCCATGCTACCCCTTTTGTTAATTAGTTAAGAGTGCTTATGCCCTTCGGGGTGGAGGACAGGGTGGGGTAATTGTTAAAGTATATCGCTATCATGTATTGGACTTTAATTTCAAGACAATTTGGAGGAGGGCTTGGGAATATGATTCTTCAATGCTCAAAATATTTTTTCGACAATTGATAAATCAATTCTGTAGGGTGGCATTTTATATGCCACCGTCTGCGGTCGGGTGTAAAACCCGACCCTACAACCTCGTCTTCGATTATGTCATTCCCAACTTGATTGGGAATCCAGATTCCTGTTTTTACGGGAATGACATTACAGTTGGATCAGAATCATATTTTTAAAGTTCTCATAAGAGTGAGAAGGTATGGAATATAATCTTATCGTTATATTAGGGTCGACTGCCTCTGGTAAGACACGGCTCGCGGTGAAACTTGCAAGGGAACTGGGCTCGGAAATCATCTCGGCGGATTCCCGGCAGGTCTACCGTGGCATGAATATAGGAACCGGCAAGGATCTGTCTGAGTATGTTGTCGATGGCATCTCTGTGCCGTTTCATTTGATTGATATCGTCGATTTCGACCATGAGTTTAATGTCTTTGAGTATCAACGACGATTTTTCGAATGCTTTTTGGAGATTTACGGGCGGGCAATCCTGCCGATCATGGTTGGGGGAACCGGCCTCTACATCGAGTCGGTTCTCAGGGGATATCGGATGCTCGAGGTTCCGGAGAACGTCTCTTTGAGGAAGGAGATTGAAACAGAGGACATGGAAGCACTTGCCGGGCGTCTTCTTCAACTCAATCCTTCTGTCCATAACACTACGGATTTAAAAGATAGAAAACGTCTAATACGGGCGATTGAGATAGCCGAGTATTCAAGAAACCTTGATTCTGAAGAGATATCAATTCCACCAATAGAACCCCTTGTAATTGGTGTGCGCTGGGAGCGGGAAATCCTTCGCCGAAGAATTACAGAACGTCTCAGGAAAAGGCTTGAAGAGGGAATGATTGAGGAGGTTGAAGGTTTGCTTTCCTCGGGGATAAGCTGGCAAAAGTTGGATTTTTTCGGTCTGGAATATCGCTATATCGGTCTTTATCTGCAGAGAAGGCTGAGTTATGATGAGATGTTTCAGAAGCTGAATACCCGCATTCACCAATTTGCCAAGAAACAGGGAACATGGTTCAGGCGTATGGAGAAACAGGGAATCGAGATTCACTGGATTGACAATGCCGATTTTAATGCACTTAGAGATTTGGTTGGGAATTTAATATGAATATCTCCAAAAATATTGGAAAATATCTGAAAAATTATGCCGTTGCTGACAGATGGCGGCTTGTTTCGAAAAGACGTTGCAGGGTCGACAATATCGTGGTTATTCCTGCTCTGGCTGAGAAAGAATCACTCTTTAGAACCCTTGCCAGTCTTTCCGAAAACGAACAGTCAGAGCTGAATCGTACGCTGATTATATGTGTTATGAACAACAGGAGAGGGCACATCACATCCCTGGAAGATATTGGCAATAACCAGGAGACAATACGATTGCTGAAGAACCTTATGGAGAGCGATAATCCTGTTAATAATCTATCGAATCCGTTGATTGATAAAATCTGCCGGAGTAATTTAAAGATATCATATATCGATGCCTCCTCGCCCGGATCGGAGCTGCCCGACAAAAATGGGGGGGTCGGCCTTGCAAGAAAAATAGGGCTCGATATTGCGTTAAAAGTATTTGATTACAAGGAACCTTGTGCGAAGCTGCTATTCTGCCTCGATGCAGATACCGTGGTGGAGAGGGATTACCTGTCGGCCGTTCGCAGGTTCTTTGAAAAAGAAAAGGCAACTGCTGCAGTGGTCGCTTTTCAGCACCAGGATGCCGATGACCCCTCCGTGCGGGCCGCTATCTGTTGTTATGAGATATTCCTGCGCTATTATGTGCTTGGTTTGAGCTATGCTAACTCAATGTATGCATTTCATTCGATAGGTTCTACTATAGCCTGTACGGCAGATGCATATGTGGCTGTAAGAGGTATGAATAGAAGGGAGGCAGCAGAGGACTTTTATTTTCTCAATAAACTTGCCAAGATTGGAAGTGTAGGTCTGGTTAATACTACAAGGGTTTATCCTTCTGCGCGCCCCTCAAACCGGGTTCCCTTCGGTACCGGGCAGCGGGTTATACGATTTCTGGAAGGTGGCCAGGATGAGTATATATTGTATGACCCCAAGGTGTTTTCGATATTAAGAGAATGGTTGCAATTGATGCCGTCCTGTTTGGATAAAGATGCCGGGGAGATATTGATCCTGGCAGAAAAGATACATCCTTTGCTTGAGAGTTTCCTGATGGTGAATAATTTCAGTGTAATATGGCATCGGTTAAGGGAAAACAGTAAAAGTTCAGACGGTCTTTACAGACAATTCCTCTCCTGGTTTGATGGGTTCAAGACTCTCAGGTTGATTCACCATTTAACCGAGAACGGCATCTCACGTATTGAGATGTTTACTGCCCTTACGGAATTGTTGGAAATGATGGGGAGGAGCTGTCCGGAAAGAACTGCCCTGGACCGGACCCCGGATCTCGGCGTTCAATTGAAGATACTTGGATATTTACGAAAAATGCAAATAAAGTCGGGCGAGACGCCCGACCTGCCATGTAGGTAGGACAGGCGTCGATCTGCCACGCCCCCCCGGGGGTAGGGGACAGTAGCGTGTCCCCTCTGTGGGGCACAGAGACCCCACGCTACGTAAGTAGAGTTAACTTGAAACTACTTCCCATTATAATACTGCAAAGTAGTATAATAAAATTTTTTACGAGACTGTGGATGGTCAAACCATGAAAACTATACCGGTAACAATCATTGCAGTTATTTTCTCTTTGTTGTTTGTCGTCTGCAGCGGTGAAGAGAAAGCGATGGGTGCAATGAAAGGAGGAAAAATGAACGAGGAAATTAAACTACCCGCAGCTCAATTGACAGGCAGTGTTTCCCTGGAAAAAGTTCTCTCTGCAAGAAGGTCGGTGAGAGACTATAAAGACAGTGCATTGAGATTATCAGAGGTGGCGCAGCTTCTCTGGGCGGCTCAGGGAATTACTGCTGACTGGGGAGGGAAGACAGCGCCTTCAGCCGGTGCAACCTACCCCCTGGAGATTTATGCGGTGGTGGGTGATGTTGAGGGACTCAAGCCAGGAGTATATCGTTATGTTTCCAGTTCCCATAGTCTAAAAAAGACAGTGGAGGGGGATCTTCGGGAACAGTTATCCGCGTCGGCACTGGGACAGAGGTGTGTCGCGGAGGCACCGGTTACCGTGGTTGTTGCCGCTGTTTTTGATCGTACTACCAACAGATATGGTGAGAGGGGTGTTCGTTATGTTCACATGGAAGTGGGACATGTGGGGCAAAATGTCTGCCTTCAGGCGGAGAGTCTGGGTCTGTCTACTGTTATCGTTGGGGCCTTCAGAGATGAGGCAGTAAAGGGTGTTTTGAAGTTAAAAGAAGCTCCCCTCTATCTGATACCGGTGGGGAGGTGAGATTGAAAGGGGAGATGTGAAGCTCCGTCCTTTGGGCGGAAGCTCCCCGGTAAGGAAAATGTTTTCTATTATTGCGCCCCCTTGCGGGATGCGCCCCCGGTCAACCATGTCCGTCCAGAGCGAACGAATAGAAGAGCACTGCTCCTTGTATTTCGAAGCTCCCCTGCATCATGTTACAGAGGAGCTTCGATTATTTATAAAAAATCTTCATTCGCTTTGAGACGCGAGTTTCCAAAGCTTTCTACAATTAGTTGTGCAAATTCCTTTAGTTTTCCTATACTTTTTTCTGGACGGTAACTTTAAGAACACCTGAAACTTTTTCTGCAGCTTTTTTGATTTTATCTTTTTCTTTCTCTGAAAGAGTTGATACCGTTTTTACGCGAATATCTCCACCGTCAGCGTATACTTCAGTTTCATTGTTCGCGTCTGTCAAGGCAGCTTTAACCTGGGAAGCCAGAGATAGATCTTCTATTGCTTTTTGAGACTCAGGGGTCGTTTGAAACTGTTTTAATTTAACTGCCTTACAAATAATCTCAACCGCTCGATCAACGGTTATGTTTTTAATATTAATGACAATATCATAGAGAACAGGATCTACTACATCAATTCCATAGAGGTTTTTACTCCATTTTGTTCGTTGACTGTCAATTTTTTTCAGAAATTGAAAAGCTTCTTTTTTTGAAATTTTATCCCGCTCCATCACTATTTTGGCACGATCCTTTATGTCCGCAATGATTCGAACCTTGAGAACGTGAGAAATATCTTTCACGAAAAAATGACCTGCAAAGCCATGGTAAACTATATTGTCTTGTTTCAGGTGTTTTAAGAGTTCACTTTCAATATATGTAATATATTTTTCTTTTACACGAGTAAAACGATCAAAAAAAGAGGGTGGGTCTGCAATGGCCTGAAGTAGTTTTACTTCTGAAATATTATAACTTGCTGAGGCATCAATAAGAACCTCTCTGGCAATACATTTATAGCCCAGTTTATTAGCAACTTTTTCGGCTATTTCTTTTCCCCTGGTGTGCGAACCCCTTGATATCGTGATAATAGACATGACTGACCTCCTTTTATGTATTGTTGATGAGATTATATTAACATTATACCATATATTGTCAACCGGGTGCATGCTTTTTGATTGATAGAAAAGAGTCCTTGTGGTAGAAGCGAGAGCATGTTGAGCGTTGGGCTAACAGGAGGGATCGCCAGCGGGAAGTCAACAGTCGCTAAGATGTTCCAGGAAAAAGGCGCATACCTGATTGACTTAGATGTCATGGTGCGCTCTGTGGAGGAACCGGGGGCTCCTGTATGGAAGAGAATCGTGGAAGATTTCGGGTCGAAAATCCTGAATGAAGACGGAACGATAAACCGTGAGAAACTTGGCGCCATTGTCTTCTGTGATAAGGAAAAGCTGGAGAAGCTCAACGAAATTGTACATCCTGTCGTTTTTGGAGAATGGAAACAGCAGATTGCTGATATAGAGAAAAATGACCCGGATGCCATAGTCGTTTCAGATATTCCTCTCCTGATAGAGGTGGGGAAGGTGGATGAAGTTGATCTGGTTGTCCTGGTCTATATTTCTCAAGAAGAGCAGATTCGAAGACTCATCGAGAGAGACCGGTGTAGCCGTAAAGAGGCACTGGCTCGAATTGACTCTCAGATGCCGATAGATAAAAAACTCTGGTATTCCGATTTTGTAGTTGATAATGGAGGATCGCTTGAGGAGACAGCGGAGCAGGTAAGTGATATCTGGGAGAGATTTTTAGAGAGAGAAAAACAGATTTGACCCCATCTTACACTCATTCAATGGCATAAATTGGTGGAATAACGTTCTGATTTGAGTTTCTTGGCATGGTAGAGCATTGTATCCGCTTTTTTTAAAAGGGATTCCGCCTCGCTTATTGTTTTATCTTCTGTTGATGCTATTCCAAAGCTGATTGAAACCGGGATTGATGTTTCTTGAGTATCCATGGGATTTTCCCGGAAAAAGTTTTCAAAGCGGCTCGTTAAATTATGGGCATTTTTAGTAGTTGTGTATGGAAGGATGATTATAAATTCATCTCCTCCAACTCTTGCAACAATGTCACCTTCTCGGCTCATATACTCTAAATGGATTGCGACATATTTTAGCAAATCATCACCGATGTCGTGGCCATACCGGTCATTCACAATCTTCAAGCCATCGATGTCAAGGTATATTAGTGACAAAGGGGTTGCATAGCGCTTGGTCAGCCCGAATTCTCTATTCAAAGCATCGTCCATGACTCTGCGATTCAGCAGTCCCGTGAGTGGATCTCTGAAGGCAAGCAACTTGAGTTTTTCATGAGCTATCACATTCGACAGGCAGATTGAAATCTTGATGGCAAGTTGCTCGAGCAGGATTGTGTCCATATCGGGTTGAAAACGCTGCTCAGAATGATCTGCCTGGTTCAGGCTGCCGATGATTTCACCGTCGACGGTTAACGGAGCTATGGCAAGAGATCTTATAAGGTACTTATGCTTCTGCGGCATAAGTTTGTAGAAGGCTTTTAGGTTGTTATTTATTAGTACGGGTTTTGCCTTGTTTCCAGTAAGGTTTGTAAATGTCTTTCGGTCTATAAAATTCAGCCGTTCCTTGAGGGTTTTGGATGATGTCAGTGCTTCAGTGAGGTTGTAAACCTCACTGTTGTCGATTATTGAAATCCAGACGTATGGAATTTCAAATTTTTCTTTAATTTCGGTAAGCAGTCTTTCAAAAAGATCTTTAAAGTTAAGGATTGACAGGATGCTTAATTCGATTTCAAAGAAATTTTGAGCAATATCCTGGTTTGTTCTTAGCGTTTCAAGAATCTTTTTTATGTCACTCATATCTTTGCCTGCCTGCATAAAAAAACGTCTTTGCGAGATACTACATTCAAATAATCTTTGCAACACAATTTGCAGGATTATTTTATATCTTCGTTGACAAAATCTTGTCATTTTTGTACTGTACTTCAAAAACTTTACTATATGAAGGGTTGGGGCCCAGGGGGTAGAAAATGTCGTTGAATATTATTGTGTGTATCAAGCAGGTTCCTGACCCCGAACATTTTGATAAGATTTCCATTGATCCGAGAACCGGTTCTATTCAGAGGGAGGGAATCCCATCCATCACAAATCCTCTGGACAGGAATGCCATTGAAGAAGCTTTAAGAAAAAAGGAGGAATTCGGAGGGATGGTAACAGTCCTGACGATGGGACCGCCACAGGCGAGAAAGAGCATTGAGGACGCCCTTGCGATGGGTGCCGATAAGGGACTCATTCTCTGTGATGTGGCTTTTGCCGGGGCGGATACCCTGTCGACAGCCCGTGTTTTATCGGTCGGCATACGTTCCCTGGGTGAATTTGATTTGATTTTATGCGGGAACGAAACAGTGGATGGGGCTACCGGGCATGTAGCGGCTCAGTTAGCAGAGTTTCTCGATATTCCCCACGTAACTTTCGCACGGAGGATTGACGTTGTTGATGAGAAGACTGTTATGGTCGAGCGGAACATTGAGAACGGTTATCTTGAAGTTGAGGTGAAGCTTCCCGCAGTGATTTCTGTTGTGAAGAGTATTAACAAATACAGGCTTCCCACTGTTATGGGAATCATGGAGGCTGCGGGGAAGGAGATTGTGGAGCTTGGATGTTCTGCCTGCGAATCAGCTGGTGTGCCGGGGAGCGAAATAGGGCTTGAGGGGTCTCCTACAAGGGTGCTGGAAGTTTTTGAGTCACCTCAAAGACGCAAGGTGGAAATGATTGAAGGAAACCCCGAAGAAATTGCACGAAAACTTGTACGAAGACTTCATGAGCTTGAGGGGCTGTGAAGAGCAAACAGTGAGCAGTGAGGAGTGATCAGATGAAAGACGTTATGGTCTGGATTGAACAGAGGGACAACCGTATAATGGATGTATCTCTGGAAATGCTTCAAAAGGCCACAGAACTCGCCGCCGTGTTGGAAGGCAATGTTTCTGCTGTTCTCATCGGTAATGAATGCAGAAAGCTGGCTGATGAAATCATTTTTTACGGAGCATCTAAGGTCTTTCTGATAGAGGACCCCCGGTTACAGCTTTATCAAAGTGACCCCTATGTCAGGATTGCATCTGATGTCATATCCGAAGCTTCTCCTGAGATTGTTCTTATAGGGGGTACGTCTATCGGCATGGACATTGCTCCGAGGGTTGCAGCCAGGTTGAGAACAGGACTGACAAGTCACTGCGTTGATTTATATATCGAAAAGATTGAAGGAAAAGATCAGCTTGTTCATATGGTTCCCGGTTGGAAGGGGAACATGATGATAAAGATTATCTGTCCAGAGTGTCGTCCACAGATGGCGACTGTTCGTCCCGGTGTAATGGAGAGGGGGAAACCTGATCATCTACTAAGAGGGGAGATTGTATCAATAAGTCCCGATATAAGGGATGACGATTTTAAAGCGAAGACACTGGAAATGGTGCATGAAGAAGTAGAGGGAATATCTCTGGATGATGCGGATATTATCGTTTCTGGAGGTTATGGTCTCTATTCAGCAGGAGGGTTTAAACTTATTGAGGAACTGGCGGATGCTATAAATGGGGAGATAGCCGGGACCCGCCCTGCTTTTGATGCGGGCTGGATTCCGGAGAATCGAATGATAGGGCAGAGTGGCAAGACGGTAAGGCCGAAGCTCTTTGTGAGTGTCGGGGCTTCCGGGGCGATGCACTATACAACGGGTTTTAGCAAGTCGAAGGTTATTGTCGGGATCGATAGAAACCCTAAGGCCTCTATATTTAATGTTTCGGATATTGGCGTTGTCGGGGATCTGGCAAAAATCGTTCCCTGTTTGATTGAAGAGTTAAAAAATAAGAAAGAAATTTTTACAGACTGAGTGTTCTACCCCGTAATTACGGTGACGTATTTTCGGTTTCACCCCCACCCAAACCCTCCCCCTTCAAGGGGGAGGGCAGGGTGGGGGCGGATTATCTATATGTAATAGTATTTATGAAACACACTACTAAGCAGCAAAAGGGGGGAAAGCAATGTTTGAATTTACTAAAGAGCAAGAAATGTTAAGGGCGATGGTTCGTGAATTTGCGGATACTGAGTTGGCTCCAAGGGCGCTGGAGCTGGATGAGAAGGGGGAGTTTCCCTTTGATATAGTTAAAAAGCTTGGGCAACTGGGAATCATTGGAATGGCCTTACCTAAAGAGTTTGGAGGGGCTGCTATCGGTTATCTGGCCGCAACGATTGCCATTGAGGAACTTGCCCGGGTTTACCCGTCGATAGCTTTCTTTACTATGGTCAGCCAGGTTCCCATGTATGCCATAGAGAATTTTGGAACGGAGGAGCAGAAGAAGAAATATTTGCCGCCTGTAATAAGAGGTGAAAAGATTATCTGTATTGCCGCTACTGAGGCTACAGGAGGGTCTGATATCGCCAATCTGGGGACCGAGGCGGTAGCTGCTGACGAGGACGGTTATACTATTAATGGCAGAAAGGTCATGATTACCAATGGTGGTGTGACAGATTATGCAGTTTTACTGGCAAAAACAGGGGACAGGGCCAGTATGTTTCTGGTGGAAAAAGAGACTCCGGGATTTACTGTTGGCAGGAGAGAGGAAGAGATGGGGTTTAAATCTCTTCATGTGAGTGAACTTGTCTTTAATGACTGTAAGGTTCCCAGGGAAAATCTCATCGGCAAAGAGGGTAGCGGCTTTAGTATCGCAATGACCGCCATTAGTCATAACAGGGCTTCCATAGGTGCCATAGGTCTTGGAATTGCCCGGGGGGCTTTTGAAATCGCACTGAAATATTCTAAAGAAAGAGTCCTTTATGGAAAACCGATAAGCAACTTGCAGGCCATTCAATTTATGTTAGCCGACATGGAAACAGAGATCGATGCAGCCAAATGGCTTATCTACTACCCGAGGGCCGCTATGGATCGTGGGTTGAGTCCTCGAGAGATCGGCAAGCACCTGTCCCGGGCCAAGGTTGTCGGCACAGAGGCAGCTCTGAACGTTACGAAAAATGCCATAGAGATACTTGGTGGTTATGGAGTAAGTCGGGAATATCATCTGGCCAGGCTGTTGAATGATAGCATGGAGCTATTTGCCGCTGCCGGTACCAATCAGATTCTAAAAGTGATCCAGGCAGGGGAGATTCTTAAATAGAAATAATACTTTCAAAGACGACTCTAAAGGTAAAAATAAATGCAACTTGGCATAAAGGGTTGCAAGTAGAATAATTTCGATAGATGGCAGTCAGAAAATTTGCGTTAAATCTTCCTTTGTGTTGATGTTTGAGAACATCCTTCTTTCAGGATCGAAGGTTGTTATGGTGTCGCCGGGGATTTTCAAGACTTTTAAGCTTTTGAAGAAACCGGTTATCTTGAGTTTATCCGTATCGATTGACTTTTTGATATGGGGAAGGCACCTGCTGGAGTAGATAGCATGGAGGGGCTGAAGCCCGTCTGGAGGGTTGGGGACAACTATATCATAATGTCCGATTTTGGAAATCATATATTCTATAAAATTTCTGTTCAGGAATGGCATATCGCAGGCCGAGACGAATGAGCAGTTACAGGTTGAATAAAAAAGTCCGGTATAAATGCCACCTATTGCACCTTTTTCTTCGATGATATCGGTCACAATTTTAACATCCTGATCGAGGTACTCGAGTGGGGAGTTGGTGACCAGTATAACTTCCTTGAAAATATTTTTAAAAAGCCTTACCGTTCTGTCTATTAGCTGCTCACCGTCAACCTTTATAAAGGCTTTGTTTGTTCCCATCCTGATATTTTTGCCGCCGGATAAAATAATTCCTGTCATTTTTCCCCATTGTTCAGATGTTGCTTAAGGCAGAGGAAGACATCCGCCCACATTTCACATAAAATTTTCAAGTGTGGAATATTACCCACAATGGTAGAAATAAGTCCATAAAAAATTTCCGGGTATCAAGGATGATGCATTTGTAAAAAGTCGAATTTCCCCTCCCCCGGTGGGAGGGGACAAAGGGGAGGGGGATATCACCGCTTGAAATGTCGTCGCTTTCACCCTCACCCCAGCCCTCTCCCAT
>JAUSPI010000164.1 GCA_030655775.1 Syntrophales bacterium | reverse complement strand
TACCGAAAAGGTTTTCCGTATCCATGCCTGTAAAAAATTCATTCACCCGGTAAAGTGGCCTGCGCCCGCAGAAAATATTGATGACCATGGCCTTTATCCTGGCACCCGGAGAAAGCAAGCATTGTGCCGGGTCCCACGGGAGCAACTCATCGATAATTTTACCAAACTCCAGTTGGTCGTATAGCGCCGCGATGAATCCGGCCGGGCCGGAAGTGTAAACAAACATAACAGCACCTCCCGAGTTTATCATACTAGAACCGTACCAAAAGTACCAGGTAAAATATGGAAATTATCGCTGTTTTAGCAACTTTTTTTACTTTTTTTTTAAGAATTAGCGTCAGCCATTACAAATATTGCATTTGGGAAAATTTAGGTTGTTGAATGTAAGGTTTAAACATTTTTTTAACAGATTCTTTTTCTTGTTATTCTTTTGCCTTTTCAATAATCAGCCGGGCTTCTTCCTCCCGCACCACAATAGCCTGTCCAGGCCGGTAGCCCAGTTTCTCCAACCAGCGGCCCTGGAGGCGAATGCAGGGGATGTTTTTCGGGACATCCCCCGGCATCTGGTTAACTTTTAATTTTCGGCTCATCCTGAGTTTGTAAGTGCCAAACAGCTTACAAAAACCGCTGCTCTAAACGATATGTTAGAAATGTACATGTTGGCCAAGGATGAAGATTTATACTTACAGTTAAAGCGCAAATATCTTAATGTGGAAGGGGTAAAACAAATGCTGCAGGATCGCGACTCAACTGATTCATTAAACAATGATGAATTATTTATTTTTATGAAATTAGGCTGGTTACGCTACGCTTTGAAGAGGCCGGTGCGTAATTGTAAATTTGGTTTTTGCGCTAAGGTTAAGTAGGCCACCTTGGAAACTCGATACTATGGGGTTTACAGAATTGCGATCATATCCGTCATCTTAGCATTGACCGGGTTTAGTTGTTTCCGATTAGAAACTTTTATGGCTACCTGGTTTTTTTAGTTTCTGTTCCTCCTTCAAGCTGTTCGATATTTCGTATAAACATGAAAGGTTTGCTTTGGAATAACCAAAACAAACCTATAGTTTAAAGATAGTTAATGCTGTCTGTAGCGATCACCATATAATATTAACACCTGTTTAACTTAAGCGATTATCAGCATAGCCGGCAAAAAGTGTCTGAGAGAAGCGATCTTAGGTCTTTTGTTTTAATGCTTTTAAGATTAAAAGATATAGTAGCAGCGGTGGCTGTGGATATGTGGGCAACACTTCAGTGTTGTCCAAGTGAGTGTGGATTTGTGGGTAACCTTGCCCCTGGATGGTTATCCACAAATCCACACGAACGGCATATCCACAGCCATGCTCACAGTCCTGGCAGTAAGGCCTTTTTTCCATGGGTATATCGAGGCAGTATCACTTATTTATTCTGTTCTGCAGTCTGTAATCCTCGCCATTCATGTTAAGTATGATAGAGTGATGGATTAATCTGCCGATCAGAGCTGCTGTCATATGTTCATCATTGCCGAGGAATGTAACCCATTTAGAAAATTCTAGATTTGATGTTACAACGGTACTTTTGGTTTCGTACCTTGCCGCAAAGATTTGGAACAGCAAGCTGGCCCCTGCCGTGTCAAATGATAGGTAGCCTAGCTCGTCGACGATAAGAACATTACAGGCATTCACCTGTTTAATGAACTTGCTCAGATGCTTTTCAGTCATAGCTTCAGTCATTTGCGCGACCAGTTCTGAAGCTCTGCGAAACTTCACGGTATAACCCTTGGCGATAGCTTCCATGCCCAGCGCAGTTACAATGTGACTTTTGCCCGTGCCAGAATTTCCCACAGCTACCACATTTTGCCTTTTTTCAATGAAGTCACATCTGGCAAGTTCCATAACAGTCTCTTTTTTTAGCTCAGGCAGGCGTTTTTCATCGAAGACAAAAGTATCAAGGGTCTTAGGTATGGGGAAGGCCGCGTTTTTTATTCTGTAGTTATACTTATTCTGTTCCTTGATAGAATGCTCCGCAGCGAGCAGGTTGTACAGCACTTCTTCCGTTGAAGAGCTGTCTTTAACATATGCTTTGTAGTCGGCAAAAGCCGGAAGCTTTAAGGCTTTGGCTAAAGCAACAATTTGATTACCGGAGTCATCATCACTCTTCATCTGTTTGATGCCTCCTTGTCAGCAGTTGATCATACTTTTCAAAATCCACCGCCTTGACTTTAACGCCGTCGTCAACAGTCAGCTGTGTTGAATCCTCACCCTGAATCTCCAGGTAAAAGCAGACCAGATCATAGGTGGGTGTGCCCGTTGCATTGGCCTGTTTGACCGCCCAGAGTAGGGTATCATTCTCGATCCTTCTGCTAAGTAGCAGAATATTAACCAGCTGATAATTTTTGTCCCGGTGTTTGCATAGCAGCATGAACTCTTTGAGCTCAGGTGGTAGGAGCCCCTTTTTTAAGGGTGCGGCGTTTTTAATAGCCCGGGGTTTGCGTTCAAGGATTTCAAGGTAATGTTCAGGAATATACTGATGATCCGATTGGTGCCGCGCCTTGTTGTGACGGTAGAGCAGCTTTCCTTCATGATAGATATCCACGTTAAAAGGGGATATTTTCAGTGTTACGCTGAGGCCTACATACTCGGGAGGCACAGAATATTTGATATTATTTAAGCGGACGGTCAGGTCGTGATAAACCAGCCCTTTTTGTTCTTCCGCAGGGTCAAGGGGGTATGCCGGCAGGGGCAAGAGGTGTTTGCGCTCCTCATCCAACATCTCCCTGATACTTCTGGGCCGGTCCTTAATTTTATGTGTTTGGCAGTAATGCACACATTTATGGGTTACCTGTTCCTGTAATTCCGCGAAGCTGCTTACCCTTGGCATGGGCGTAAGGGCAATCTGGCGCACGATGGCCACCAGGTTTTCTACCGCCCCCTTCTCCCACTTATCCCGAGTTCGGGATAAGTGGGATTATCCCGAAGATTTAGTTATCCCGAACTCTTCAGTTGCTACTGCGGTAAACGCACCACTAATGCATGTTCACAGCTTCCGCTGACAAAAAAACTTCGGGATAACTAAATCTTCAATTCATTTTAATCCACACAGGTGAAGCAGCAATTCCTCATTGTCTTGCCAAACAGGATCTTCCTTAGGAAAATCGTCACGTGAACATGCTTTCTCAAGCGCGGCTTTCAACATGGATATATCGGCGGAAGCATAAATATCGGTAGTGCTCACATTTGTATGTCCCAGAAAATCCTTGATGTGAGAAAGTGACATTCCCATCTGATATAAATTCATTGCACGTGTATGCCGGAGCAGGTGAGGAAATACCCTTTCAGGAACTTCAAGGCAATCAACTCTGGCAGACACGCCATAACGTTTCATAAAACTTGCAACGTTGTCCGCTGACATCTTGCCAGCTTTTCCTCTAATGACAGTGTAAAACAAAAGAGAATCGTTTCTACGGGTTTCTATCGGATGGAAGTGCTTCATGTAAAGGTTCAGATGTCTGACGGTTTTTTTCAGCAGTGGAACGGCACGCATCTTTTGCCCTTTGCCCGTAAGATAGACACAAGGTATGCTATCACTAAGATGCAGGTCCTTAAGGCAAAGATCCAATAACTCCTGTATGCGAGCACCCGTATCATACATGAATATCATAAAGAATCTGTCCCGGATGCCTAATCGAGTGTTTTCAGGCGGTTGCTTCAGCAAAGTTGCCAGTGCTTTCTCTGACATATAGGTAATAATGGGCCCAGGTGCTTTTTTTACTGGAATTTTACTAAGCTCCATATACGCCATCATCAGTGACGGGTCTTCTTGTGCAGCGTATTTGAAAAATGATTTCAGCGCAGCCAGCCTGTGGTTTCTTGTAGAGACGCTGCAGTGTCGTTCGCCTTGCAGCCAGTCCAAAAAACTGCCAATAAGTGTATGATCGAGCAGTTCAAATTTAACTTTTACAAAAGGGATACCCTTTTTTTCTTCAATGTAAACCCGCAGCAGATTGATTGTTTCCCGGTAGGATTTTATCGTATTCTCACTGCAACATCTGTTTTTGGGTAAATACACCATGAGGAAGTTACGCACAAATTTGAAAAACCGATCGTCATACTTCATCGTAAGGCTCCGGAATCAGATGTGCAAACTGTTCCTCTGCTTTAGCCGTCATTACAGGAAAAAATTCGGGCACCAGATGCAGGTAATAGTCAGTTTCCGATAAACCGGCATGTCCCAGATACATGGACAGGTACGGTAGGTAGGCCTGTAAATCTTTCCCCTCTTCAACCCATAAATTCAGGCGCTTTACAGCAAAAGCATGGCGAAAATCGTGTACACGAGGTAGATTTCCACTGATGCAGCTGATCCCTGCCTTATCCCAGAGTTGATGAAAGGTGGAATTCAAAAATCCGTTGCCGTACTGGTTCCCACGGTGATTTGGGAAAAAATAGACCCGGTCTGGAAAGACAAGTTTGATTTTTTCGTGATAGATCCTGCAGAGACTTAAAACATCCTGAGAAAGCATGACAGTTCGGTCCTTGTTGCCTTTTGCTTTTCGGATTAAAATTCTGCCTGTATGCAAATCAACATCGACGACCTTTAATCCTGTTGCTTCTGAAGAACGCAGACCGCAACAATACAATACCCGGAAGATAACAGGTACAACAAGATGGCGCACAGGTGAAACCGCTTTGTATGAGTATTGATCTGCAGTTGCAAAAAACACTTGCAATTCCTGTTTCGTAAAGATATGAGGAACGTAGCGCACCATTTTGCCAGGGATTCCCGGGGGGATGATATATGCCTCGCAACCGATCCGGTTCAAATATTTTGCCAACTGGCGTATGGGAACAATCCTGTTGGATAACGTTTTTAAATGTTCTTGTGGCCGCCTTTCGGCCCAGTGCATGACCATTTCTCGTGTCAACTTAGTATCCTGTGGATAATGGTCCCGGCAAAACCGATCAAATTCTTTCAATGAGCGTTGAGAGTCATTATATGGGAACCCGCAAGCGTTCTTCTGTTCGATAAAATCTTCAATTTTGTTTTTGAAGTTGCTTGAGAAAACATTGTTCAGCATTGCAGTTCCCCCTTCGCAACTTCTATTCCGGCCAGATCCAGGGCACAGGCGCGAAGGTGTTCCAGGTCAGTTGAAAGATATACCATGGCGGAGTTTTTGTTTGCTTGTCCAAGTATGCTTGAAATGACTGGCAGCGGTGTTTCAGCCGCCAGCAAGCGTGCAGCTACCGTATGTCTGCAGCAATGTGATCCTTTGCGTTCGCTATCGGCTTGCCTGATTCCGGCCTTTTTCATATAATTGCTGATGATTTTATACATGCTGGCATGCCCTGCCATTCTTTTGTATGGTGCCTGGCTGCGCAGAAAAACATATGGTTCCTGTGATGCGGGTCTGCCGTGCAATAAGTAATCGACGATTGCATTCCCGACGTCCGCCAAAAGCGGGGTTGTTAGAGCGCGTCCTGTTTTCTGCTGGATAATTTCAATAGTATTCTTTCGCCATTTGATATGTTCCAATTTCAAATTGATGATATCAACGGACCTGAGTCCGAGCCGCAGAGCAAGGAGCAACATTGCATAGCCCCGTTTGCCAACCGCAGTATTACGGTCAATGGCTGCAATCAGTTGATCTTCTTCTTGCATGCTAATCATTGGGATAATGCTTGTTTTTTTGCCAAAACCGCTTGGAATGGCTCGGGTTAAATCAGTCAATGTCAATTGTGCAGCGGAAGCAAAAGACAAAAATGAGCGAAGAGCTGAAAAGGCTGTTCCCATACTTGTCGGCTGGTAGTCCTTCGAGGCGTATGGGACAAACCGGCTGACAGTCTCAAGTTTCAACTTATCTAAAGCGTGTAAGCCTTCTTGTTCAAGATAATTCAGGAATTTTTTAGCTACAGATTTCCGCAGTTCAATTGTACCAGGTCCGTATCCTTTGCTTGATAGTTCATTAACATAATCATTTAAGACGCAGATAAACAGTGGTGTTTTTAAACTGGCTTGACCCCATGAAGGAACTTTTACCCATTTGACATTACCGTTTTCATTGTATTGCGTCAGCATATCTACGGTTTTCCGAATGAGCTTAAATTTCCATTTCGCTATTGCTCCCCTTTCATACTGTTGGCGATTCTTCATGACATATTGATTTGCTAATTCTTTGGAAAAGTGTATGGTTCTGTGTTTTGCAAAATAATCGCAAAGCCCTCTCCAGCCATAGTCGTACTGCCACAATGTTGAAGGACTGTGTTGAAAGGGTTTGATTGCTTCTTTTGTCTTAGCAATCAAGTCGATCAAGGTTCTTTCTTGCATTTAAATGGCCTCCCATAATCTGTATTCCGGTTAAACATCCGGTGATACAATTATGGATTGCCAGCTTCAGAACTTCAATTGCTAGATTTAGTTATCCCGAAGTTTTTTTGTCAGCGGAAGCTGTGAACATGCATTAGTGGTGCGTTTACCGCAGTAGCAACTGAAGAGTTCGGGATAACTAAATCTTCGGGATAATCCCACCCGGCCGCTTTATTGCATAGGATTCCTTCAAAAGCATAATGGGCTTCCAGCTTTTTAAAACGCTCCTGCTTAATTGCATCTTTACCTGAACCTGCTAAAACAGCGCTTTTCAGATTGTCGTAGAGGCAGCTTAAAGGTACCCCACCGAAATATTCAAAGGCCATCACATGTCCGGTATAAAAGCTGGAGTTTGTTTTGTCGGGAAAAACTGCGGCGAAGATCCCATAGCTGTAGGGCAGCACTGCACAAAAAATGGATATCCTGGTCTTAACATTGTTCAGATAGATGAAGGCATCACCCCAGTCAACCTCCATTGCTTCCCCGGGTTCGAAGTCAAGGGGCACAAATATTTCCGGCTTCTCCATACGCAGTTGTTGTATATATTTTCTTACAGTGGATTCGCCAGCATCATAGCCTGCTTTAGTGAGCATTCCCCAGATGATCTTTGCATTCAGCTTTTGTTTGGAAGGGGCGTCTTTGTTGGTGTTGATGATCTTCATGATTTCCTTTTCGATCGCTTGGCGTACGGCACTTTTTTCTGCCGGGTAGTCTTTGCGCATACCGGGAAGGACAGCGCCGCTGCAGTATTTTCGTATGGTCTTTCTGCTTACATTAAGCATTTTGGCAATATGTCTTTGGCTGAGTCCTTCGACGGCATGCAGCCTGCGGATCATTTTGTAGGTGTCAGTATCAATGGTCACCTTCAACACCTCCCTTATCTTTCCCCGGGGAAACCAGATACTCCGCCAGTTTGATAAAACGTCCCATTGAACGGTTGACTACGGGTAAAAGACGCTCGTATTTCTTGACCTCTTCTTTTGTCATGCTGGAAAGACAGGCCTCTGTTTCAGCTACCAGCCTGAGCAGCAGTCGTATCGACGCGTCAAACCTGGAAGAAATCTCTTCTTTCGCCTTAGTACACTGCTTAAGTTTTAGCGGGTTTACAGTCTCAGCGGCCAGGGCCGGATTGCTGATGATTGCCTTTTTCAATGCTTTTGGTGTGGTTTTACCGTTATATGCTGTTACCAGCCGTTCAACCGTGGATTTGGGGAGACTTTTTGAGTATACTTCCATAGCAAATTGATGCTGCAGCGCTTGGGGGAGCCGTGCTATCTCCTGGGCACTGGCGGAACACAGCTGTTTGGCTAATACCATCTCCGCTACGTTTTCACTGAGCTCCTCCGCCAGGGATAGGCGCTTGCTTACCCATGATTTAGATTTCAGCAGGCTTGCCGCCAGTTCCTGCTGGGTATGGACGCCGCTTTTCATCAGTTCACGCAGGACCAGGCCTTCCGAGAGGGGGTTAAGCCCTTTTTGCAATGAGGATAAAAGTAGGATTACCTTGCAGGTGTCTTTGCGGTTTTGGAGCTTTGTAACAAATACGTCCGCCTTGGCAACCTTCATCTCCTTTAAAATCTCCAGCTCGTTTTCGCCTGCAAGGGTAAACAGTTCGCCTGACGGATTTTCCATGAGCACAATGGGCGTCAAAAGGCCATACTGTCTGATACTTTGTTCGCATAACGCCTTTTGGGTCTGGGTTATGCTTAAGGACAGCGTCCGGTTTTTGGGTATTGCGCTTATGTCTACTTCTTTTACGGGATATTTGATTGTTTGCATCCCATATCACCTCCATTATCAATCCTATCCCTGATGTTGGTGCAAGGCTATATGGGTTTTTGAATATTTAGTGGATTTAAAGCAAAAATTTCACCGTCCTATTGTAATAGCGGTAGTTTAAGAGACTGCTGTAGTTAATGGTCTGTGGTTTGTTCAGCACGGGAGAGAGGATGTAAAGGAGTAGACGGTATTGCTCCTGTCGGACAAGGTCCCAGTTATTTCTTAAGACGAGTGTGCAGGACGGGGCTTCCTCTAAGGGATTACTTTCAGTTATTAGGAAGAGCTCTGGAATGATTTCTTTAAGCTTTTGCAAAGTCCTGCATAGAGTTGAATGGCTGAAGCTGGCGAGGCCAAAGTGTTTCCTTGCTTTTGCAGCCACACTGCGCATACTCATATTGCTGGAAAGGTAGAGAGCCACTGCATAGAGATAGACGTATACCGGGTGTTTTCGGTAGGGAAGTTTGCTGGCAGGCCATAGTACGATGTTTTTATGTTGGGGGTGTTTTAGCATCGGACATTCAAGTTGAAGTTCGCGGTTGTTTATATACAGTTTGTAGGTAATTGTTCGTCTGCGCTTTAATCCGCCTGACGAAAGTTTTTCCAGCGTTTCAGCGCTGAAAGTGCAGCGATAATCATTGTTTTGAATATTGATTTTTTCCAGCGTTAATGATACTATCATATTGGTTGTTGGATGAGCTTTTAATTGACACTCGTGGATGCCTAGTCCGTGGTCAGTTAAAGGCTCGTTCCTTTATTTTAAGGATATGATTTGAAAATACTGCAGTGTAAGACAGATCTTACTGTTTTTAGATGGCATCCAAATCCGGCTACCTAATTCCGTAGCATGCTTAAAAAAGTATACCACATTTCTGGCATACTTTTTGGGTAGCGTTGGCGCCGTTTTTGGTCCCCTTAGGTCGTAGCGTATCCAATTAGGCTTTTCATACGATAATAACGGCAACAAATATAACGGTCATGAAACCATGCAAGCCTATATTTCTGATGAAGCAGTAAGAGGCTATACGTGGTTCTCCACACAAGCGCTTTACTACGGAATGTCGCAAAAGAGAGTTGACGATTATAACAAAGCAATTAACCGAGGTAGTAAAGTAACACTTCTCTTCAGCATTGGTGAAAAAGCGGGCGGTACTAATGATATTGCCTACAGCGCCGATGTTTTGGAAATCTTATCCTACAAACTTCCAACCCCTTTAGATAGCAATGACTATCCTTCAATATGGCACGGTGAATCAGCTAGAATCTGGATTAAGCTAAAAAACATAAGAACTGAATCCACACTAAAAGCTAGCCTTTTTGAGGTAACCTCTACAGGTGCTGATTTACAGCAAGTTATCAAAAACAGCCAATATCATTTTGGGTATGTGAGTATAAAATAGATAATACCCCCACCCTTGAATTTTGCGAATTCCTGCGCGAAGCCCCGCCGCCGCATCGGGGGTGAAAAGCTGTAGAGATTGATGCCCCCATACCCGGTTGTTCAGTAGCGGTAGACTCTGCCCTTCTCACCCCAGCGTCCCTCCGCGGCAGTCTTACGATCGTGACAGGGTTTGCAGAGGGCCTGGAGATTGTCTATATCCCAGAAAAGCATCTCGTCCCCCTTGTGTGGGATGATGTGATCCACCACCGTGGCCTCGATAAGCCTACCTACCTTTTTACACTCCTCACACAATGGGTTTTCCTGCTGGAACCGTCTGCGCAATTTCCGCCAGCGGCTGCTGCGGTACAGCTTCCTGGAATACTCCGGCCGTTGCTCCCGGTTATATTCCCGGCGGTATTCCTGCTGGTGCTGTTTACAAAACCTATCCTCCGTCAGCTCCGGGCAGCCGGGATGACGGCAGGGGCTTTTCGGTTTTCGGGGCATCTGGCTTCACCTTCTTCAAACTGCTGGGGAACAGGCAGTACACCTTTTTGGGTGCAATCCACGTTCCCCAGACACAATTTTTACAGAGCATTTTCTTTACGCTCCTATCTTTGAGGCATAAAAAAAACCACAAGCTCGTTGCCTGTGGTTGCTTTGAAGTTAATAAAACAATAACTTGTGAGTAATTTTTAGTATTGTATAGAAATATGCTAATCCATAAATCTTATGTATTGCTTTAACCCCTCATCATCTTCCGTGATATCTATATACCTTTCGTTTTCGTAAAATTGACATAGTTTGTCAACAGGTTTACATTCTACTAAAATGATTCTTCCTCCCACAATATCTCTAGCACTGGCTATGAGCTTGTAGCAGTCCTGTAACATCTTGCTCCCGTCTATCACATTACTATCATACGAAGAATCCCTGCCAACTTGTCCAATTAAATACGCCATTAAATTCTTATCTTTGTCGGAAAGGTTCCCCAGTCTTTTCTTAAGATTGTTCGACATGGTTTCAATTACAGAAACTTTAATCGTTTTTAAAGCCAGAGAAAAATACCCTATAATTTTTAAATCCCCGCTTTCTTCTAGATGTTTTTCATCAAAATAAATGAAAGTGCGGCTTTTATCCCGCTTTTCGTATTCCACAGCCCTGTTCCTAAGAAAGTCTGTAATATCATCATCCTGTGCACAATAAAAAAGAGAGCGCGCGTCTCTCCATAAATCGGCACCTATATCAGCTGCTTTAATTAAGCTTTGGAGCGAAGAAAAGCCAATAATTTCTCCTCACTCCTTTTCATGTCGTTTAATACGTTGTCTTTATTTATGTTAAGGGGTTTTATTGTACCAACACTTTTTTCAAGCCTGTCAACCGTCTCTTTTTTTGTAATTTTAAAATCTTTGGTAAAAGAAGACGTGGTCACGAGCAATCACCTCTTTCCAGATTAACCTCACTTAAATTATACAACGGTTTTCTGTATAATGCAAAGAAGAATTTTTAAAATATTAACTCCAGCCGACTTAATACCGCATGCCTTTACTCTAGCCTTTCAGGTATAGAAAAAGCCCCGGAGTGTTCCAGGGCCTTGCCATCAAGAATGCTGCGTTTCCCAGGATCGAAACGATATAGCCGTGGGCGCATACTACAGCACGTGGTGTTCTTGATTTTTCTATACCTTTACACCTTACATGATACTCTACTTGCATAGTGACATTCAATGACATTTAGTGACAACTTTTCATTTATTCAATTTCTTTTAGAGCTTTGCCGTGACAGTTAAGTTTAAAGCCGTTCCACCCTTTAATACCAGCCTGTCTCTTAAAAAAGCATTATTGTTTATATATTCGAGTATAAATATTAGACGATGGACTTTTTCGATAATGTCTTTGTGAAACCTCGCTTTTTCAGATAATCTCAGGTAGAATTTCCGGTTCTCGTTAAACAAAAAGCTCATCTCTTTCCTCGACAAAATAGCATTCAGATACATTAGTAAGCAGAAAATCAAATTCATTCATAACTTGATAAATTTCTTGTGTTTTTTCGTCTACCCAACACTTATTTGCATCATATATTCTCCTTACGCTACAAGGCCAGTTGACATCCATACCACGCCGGACATGGTCTCTGAGCGGATCAAATCTATCATCGTCGACAAATGATTCCACTAATTCCGTAGAAGTAGAAGAGGAAATTAATCGGAATACAAAGGCTTCTAAAGCAATTTTCCCAAGAAAACGAGATAATGTTGTGTCTTTCGGTAACGGGAGATCGTCATTGAATGCTGGAAATATTATATAACCTCGATTTGAATTCGTAATAGCTTCAATGGCTTCTAAAGGTGCATCAAAATGACCCGCGAACTTACTATCAGTATCTTTCCACAGGGTGACCCCATGTTTCCCATTCATCACCGCAGAGACAGGAGGAACTTTGCCTCTCTTATTCTCAAGTCCTTCATTAAACCGTAATAGTTTTAACGTTCCATCTTCTAAAAATGGTTTTTCAACCTCGCGTGCAAAATAGTTATTGCATTTATCACATACGAAGCCTTTGCCCAGTAGGTGTTTTTTCCCACCAAGTGATTCTGGGATAATATGTTCAACGCTTTTCGAATTCGATGAATCCTTTTTTGTTGGAGCTTACGCTCTTTGGCCAGGTTCTGCTCAGGTTTGTTGGCCGCACAAACAGCTTGGTTTCCATGTCCGATTATAGGTAATGGCGTTCCCTTATAATCGGACATGGAAATTAGGATTAGGCGTCAAACTCGCTT
>JAUSPI010000163.1 GCA_030655775.1 Syntrophales bacterium | reverse complement strand
AGGGTTGAACCTCTCAACGAATCCTATCTGAAGCATTACCCCATTCTTATTGGCAATTGAGATAAGCTCATCAGCTTCTTCAAGGGTTTCTGTAATAGGTTTTTCGAGAAGAACATCAATCCCTGATTCAAGGAAGTCTGTTGCTACTTTGTGATGTAATACTGTCGGAACAGCAACACTTACCGCATCGACCTTTCCTATAAGATCGCGGTGGTCATAGAGGGCTTCACATCCGTATTCTTTTGCGGCTGACTGTGCCCGTTCCTTAACTACGTCAGCCACACCAACTATTTCACTTTCCGGTAATTTATGATATTTCTGCAGGTGGTAGTTCCCGAGATGCCCTATGCCTACCACACCGACCCTTATTTTCTTCATCTGTTCCTTTTTAAAGTCTAAAGTTTCAGGTTTTAACTTTGATGGACTCGTAAAAAGTCATAAACTGCACCATTTGTCATGCTGAACTTGTTTCAGCATCTAATTATTTCAGCAAGTTAGAGACCCTGAAATAAATTCAGGGTGACAAAAAAAGACTTTTTACGAACTTGTCAACTTTAGACTTGAAACTTGAAACCTTTAACTTACCTACATATTCCTCTCTCAGATTTCCGTATAAACTCAATGAAGTGTTTTATCTCGGGAATATCTTCAACTTCCGACTCTACTCTTTTTATAGCTTCCGAAAGCAGCATAGATGATTTGAACGTAATTTTATAAGCTTTTTTCAATGCTCGTATTGTTTCTTCCGTAAATCCTCTCCGATGTAGGCCGATCAGGTTGAGTCCTTGCACCTCTGCATAATTCCCCGCAGCCAGAACATAAGGCGGAATATCCTTCGGCACAGCGGATTTACCACCGACCATACAGTGACAGCCGATATGAACGAACTGGTGAATCCCCGTCATGCCGCCGATTATAACATAATCCTCAACATGAATGTGACCGCCCAGATTAACGGCATTGGCCATAACGATGTTGTTGCCCAGTTTGCAATTATGGGCAACATGACAATACGCCATCAACAAATTATTGTCACCTATTATGGTTGTACCGATGTCGGCAGATGTTGCCCTGTTGATGGTAACATATTCTCTTATCGTGTTGTTATTTCCTATGATAACGCGGGATTCTTCCCCATTGAATTTCAGATCCTGCGGGATACCTCCCAGCGAGCAGAACTGAAAAATACGGCAATTTTCCCCTATATCCGTATGGCTTTCTATGACCACATGTGGGCCAACGACAGTATTTTCTCCTATGTTTACGTCAGAACCGATGATAGAATAGGGCCCTACCTCGACCCCTTCTGCCAGATATGCTTCAGGAGAAACAATAGCTGTTGGGTGTATATTCATAAATTCCTTTAACTCCAATATATCAAATATCAAAATGAAAAATGCAAAAGTAAAATGAAAAACCAGCCACTCTTTCTAAAATATCATCACCTTTCACAATCTTCTCATTTTAATTTTCTATTTTGATATTTTCATTTGCTCCAGTTCTTCAATCCTTTTCTGAAGAGAGATCATAGTTTTTCTCATTTCAGGCAATTTAGGAAGGAGTGCCTGTACCCGTAACCAACTGCGGTGCGGCATATGGGGAGATCCTGATACCACCTGGTTCGGTGGAATATCTTCGGGAACACCCGACTGCGCGCCAACCATGACATTGTCACCGATATCGAGATGCCCAACCAGGCCTGCCTGACCTCCAAGTATTACACTTTTCCCTAATTTTGTACTGCCGGAGATTCCAACCTGTGCCACAATAACGGAGTTTTCGCCGATTACAACATTATGGGCAATCTGAACCAGATTGTCGATCTTAACTCCCTTCTTTATCCAGGTTTTCCCAAGTGTTCCACGGTCTATAGTGGTATTGGCACCTATCTCAACATCATCATCTATCTGGACAAATCCTACCTGGGGCACTTTCAGATTATCCACTCCCGGATTTGCAAACCCGAACCCGTCACTCCCTACGACCACCCCGGCATGGAGAATCACCCTTTTACCTATTATGCATTTCCTGTAAACGGTAACATTCGGATAAAGAATCGAATCTTCGCCTATTATTGCGTCATTGCCAATAAAGACGTTAGGATATAGGATAGCTCCACTTTCAATTTTAGCCCCGCGACCAATATAAACACCGGGATAGATGGTTGCATCTTTTGCTATTTCTGCCCCATCTGCTATGAACGCATCTTCACTGATCTTTCCATCATCCCGCTGCTCGGGATAATAGATGTCAAGAATTTTTGCCATGGACGCATAGGGATCCTTGACAATTAAGAGGTTTTTGCTTGAATCTTCTATTTCGGCAGAAACCAGAACAACAGAGGCGTTGGTTGTTTCAAGTTTTTTACGATATTTAGGGTTTGCGATGAATGTAAGGTCACCTTCCCCGGCCTCATCGATACCCTTGATGTCATGAATAACAACATTGCCATCCCCTACAACCGTACCGCCTAAAATTCCAGCTATTTCACTAAGTTTCTTTTCCATTTTTTCTCAACATTTTAGTTGTTTAAAATCCCCCTTTTAATCCCCCTTTAAAAAAGGGGGAAGTTTTAACAGTTCTCCCCTTTTCTAAAGGGGAGATAGAGGGGATTTTTACATAGCCCTACTTCTTATCCTTATATGTCCTGTTAAATTCTTTTATTACTTTTTCGGTTATGTCATTTTCCTTGGAGAAATATGCAACCCCCTGGGTGTTTACATCCAGTATAATAGTATATTTTTCTTTTTTGCCGATTGTATTTACAACCTTTAATATTTCAGGGATAAGTTCCCTGGAAAGTGCCTGGTCTCTCCGTTGCAACTCTTCATTGGAATCCTTAACCAATCTCTGGTAATCCCTGAACTCTGCCTGGTAAGAGATCTCCTTCTCTTTTACAGCCTCCGGCTTCAGTATCAGACGCTGTTTGTCCAGCTCTTCCTTCAGTTTTTTCAGTTTAGCTTCTTCTTTCTCTATCTTTGCCTTGTCCTTCTCAAATGCCTTTCTAAACTCCTTTGTAGCCTCCTTCCCGGCTTCCGATAGTGTCATTATTCCTCTCACATCGATAAAACCAATCTTATCAGCCGCAATGGCTAAGGAGCCGGACATGACAAGTGACAATATAACAAAAAAAGTAAAGCCCAAAAGACCGGATTTTTTCATATAACGTTCCCCCTTTAATTTGTAAGTTAAAGATAAAAGAATGTAAATGTCAAAATAGAAAAATTTAAAGTAGGGTGGCATTTTATATGCCACCATTTACGGTCGGGTATAAAACCCGACCCTACTTAAACTTGAAGTTCACACCAAAGCCCGGAACTCAAAACTCACATAAACATACCAATTGTAAATTCCCACCTGCTTGCTGCCTCATCGCCCTTACGATCAAGGACATGGCCCCATTCCAGCCTCAATGGTCCTATGGGTGAATACCAGCGGACACCGACTCCGGCGGTCCTTCTCATATCTCCCAGATGATAACCGCTTTCCCAGGTATTTCCTGTGTCAAAAAATATTACCCCCTTCATCCCGGCGTTCTTGACAAGAGGAAATATAAAATCCAGATTAAAGCAGGCCATCGTTTCTCCCCCGATGACATCACCTGTCGCGGAATCGGTGGGACCTACATCTCTGAGCCCTCTTAGAGAGTTTATTCCCCCAAGGTAAAAACGCTCATATATAGGTATTTTTTTATCCCCGTTCTTATGCATGAATCCCGCTCGCCCACGGACACCTAATACAGTATCCATCGGAAGCGGGAAAAACCAGGTAGAACTTCCATTATATTTCGTAAAATCGGTGTCTCCCTGAAGCAACCCGCCGCTGTACTCCGTGGAGATTCTGTTTTTAGAACCTCTGGACGGAAAAATATAATCATCTGTGGTGTCCCTTGCAAGTGTACCTGTAAGACTGCTTTCTGTAATATTTCCTTCCTGCTCCTTGATATAGGTGGATGCACCCGCTTTTACATTTCTTACGTTATTTGTCGAAAGTCTGTATCCGAGGTAACCTGTTACGTATTCCCAAAGCGGGTAGCCGAGTGTAGTTCCAAATCCCTGTGTGCTCAGATCATAACTGTCGTAATCTCTTTCAGTATCCCATATCTCCCACTTACTCCACAGAGGCATATCAAAGAGCCAGGGTTCGATAAAGGAAAGTTCATAGTTGGTTGTGTTTGATCCCAGCTGGGCAGAGAGACTCAGGGTCTGTCCCCTTCCAAATAGATTTTGCTGTGATACCTGAGCCATGAAGACTGCCTGTTCCTGGGCACTGTATCCGGCGCCAATGCTGAACATCCCGGTAGGTTTCTCTTTGACATGAATATTTATATCTGTCAGGTCTTCATCAGGCCCCTTTACCGTTTGAAAATCAATCT
Organism: Syntrophales bacterium; assembly: GCA_030655775.1. Classification (NCBI taxonomy): domain Bacteria; kingdom Pseudomonadati; phylum Thermodesulfobacteriota; class Syntrophia; order Syntrophales; species Syntrophales bacterium. The sequence goes on along the minus strand of JAUSPI010000163.1, from coordinate 5,921 downwards.
CCTCAAAATATCGAATCCGGTTGAGTTGCATATAGCTCGTCTTCAATTTACTACTACTGTACAGCTCTCCTTCTACAAAGGCAAGCTGTCTCCTGATAACCTTATCTCTCGTCTTCGTGTTTCCACTTATGGATATCCTGTTGAAGTATACCTGATTGCCCTTTTTAATATTATAAACTACATCCACTTTCTGGTCTTTTTCACGAGGTATGGTACGTGGTGTTACATTTGCATAGGCATAACCGTCATTGTTGCACATCACGGTGAGATAATCGATATCCTTGATTACAGACTCCCTGTCATAGTAGTCTTTTTTGTTGATATTCAGTTTTTCCATGAGCTCGGCACGAGGAACGGAAAGCGTGTCACCTGCAATCTCCACAGTCCCCACCATAAACTGTTTCCCCTCCGATACGGATATCTTTACATAGACCCATTCTTTGTCATGTGTAATCTCCGGCTCACCGATTTTTGCATCAATATAACCGTTATTGAGATAGAAGGCATTCAGCTTATTTATATCCTGTTTTAATCTGTCCTCCTTGAGAATACCTGAGTCGGTAAGGAAATGGAATATACCCCATTCAGAGGTATCCATCATATCCTTCAGCTCTTTATCACTGTATGCCTTATTTCCCTCAAAGATAAGGCTCTTTATATATAGCCTCTCATTCTCTGCTACGTTAAAAATAATAACTATTTTTTTATCTTCTTCTTTCTCCGCTTTGTAACTTACCTCTGCGTTGAAATATCCCTTATTGGCATAAAGGGTTTTGATCTTTTCTGCATCTGCTTTTACCCTGTCCAGATTAAGGATCTGACGTGGTTTGACCGTTAACACCCCTTCTATTTCCTCAGTTTCTATCACATCGTTTCCTTTAATTTCGATATCGGTTATCAGGGGTTTTTCCTCTAAGGCAAATGTAATGACCTTTCCCTCCGGGCTGTCTGTAACATCTACTGATACATCGCCAAAATAGCCCATCCCGTAAATAGCCTTGATGTCAGAGGGCAGTAATCTTTCTGAAAAAATCTTCCCCTTAGTGCTCTTCAGGACGTTGTACACAGCACTGTCCTCTATCCTCTTGTTACCTGTGAATATTATTTCTGCTATCTTCTGTTCACGCGATGTTTCCAAAAATATTTTTTCCGTCAACTGGGCAGAAAGATTGCCAATACTTTCAATGCCGATGCCCTGAACAAAGAAACTCTGTGAAACCTTTCTGTCTTTAACGGTTATAACTTTAGCATCAACACTTATAAACTCTCCCATCCGGGATAGACTTCCTATTACTACAAAATCGGCACCTATCTTTCTTCCCACTCCATCGGCCAACTTCTCGTCCACCCGTTTCCCCTTGATTATTTTTAAGAAGGTATCTTTTTTGATTATCTGAACATACCCACTTTTCATGAGCTCCGTAGAGATGCCGCTGTATATCTGATCCTGCAGGTAATTCTTCTCTTTCTTGGCATGAATATCAAAAGGAAAGACAGCGATTTTTTTCAGATCTTTTGCCCTGAGATTTTGCGGGCTCAAAAGCAGCAGCAATATCAGAACAAAGAGGATTCTCTGGAATGTAAAAATTGTCTTATTATTCACTGGCATAAAGCTTTCCGTCTCGCAGGCCTGTGACACGGGACATACGGTTGGCCAACAGTCTGTTATGAGTAACTGCAACGAGGGTAATATTCTTTGTTTTGTTCAGATTTATCAGGATGTCTTCTACTTTCTTGCCGGTTTCCGTGTCAAGGTTTCCTGTTGGTTCATCAGCCAGTATTATCTCAGGTTCCATTATTAATGCCCTTGCCACAGCAACCCTTTGTTGTTCTCCTCCAGAAAGTTCCCCTGGCTTGTGAGTCATCCTATCATCAAGTCCCATTTCATTCAAGAGAATCCCGGCCCTTTCCCTTGCTTCCTGCTTGGACATGTTATTTATCAATGCCGGCATCATCACATTTTCCAGGCTACTAAACTCCGGCAGAAGATGATGGAACTGAAAAACAAAACCTATCTTTCTGTTTCTGAATTCAGCCAGTTCTTTTTCGTTCCAGTTGAAAACATTCACATCATCGAAAAACATGGTCCCGGAAGTAGGTTGATCAAGTGTTCCCAACATATGAAGGAAAGTACTTTTCCCCGCGCCGGAAACACCAAGAATTGCCAGGGATTCACCTCTCGTAACTTCAAGATTTAATCCTTTTAACACTTCGATCTTATTGCCATCCTTGATAAAGGTTTTTGTTAGATTGTTGATTTTTATCATTGTTTGTTTCTTGTCATTCTGAACTTGTTTCAGAATCTCCTGAGACCCTGAAATAAATTCAGGGTGACACTTTCCCTTTGCCACCGTTCATGCAGGGTTAAAGTCCTGCCCTACTTTGTGCCTTTGTGCCTCTGTGCCTTTATTATTTATTCATACCTAAGCGCCTCGGTTGGATCCAGCCTGGAGGCTCTGAAGGATGGATAAATTGTCGACAGAAAACATATGAGCATGGTTCCAGCAACAATAATTAAGACATCTCCGTAATTCACCTGAGATGGAAGTTCACTCAGGTAATATACATCCTGTGGCAATATCCTGAATCCGAAGAGTTTTTCAATATATAAAGATATCTTTTCCAAGTTGAGGGCGACGGCAAGACCAAAAGCACTGCCAAGGGTGGTGCCGATTGCACCGATTACAACTCCCTGAAGCATAAATATTTTCATGATACTTTTCGCGGTTGCACCCATTGATTTCAGTATAGCGATGTCTCTGTTTTTTTCCATAACAACCATTATCAAGGTACATATTATATTAAAAGCTGCCACGAGAACAATCAGGCTCAGTATAATAAACATAACCCTCTTTTCCAGTTTCAGGGCAGAAAAGAGGTTTTTATTCATCTGCATCCAGTTTCTGGCCCAGTACGGATGCCCCAGCTTGTTCTCGATAGACTCTGCTATTTCCTTCGCCTTATAAATATCAGTCACCTTGATCTCTATTCCAGTTACAATATCGTCCATATTGAGGAATTTCTGGCATTCCTTCAGTGACAAAAAAGCAAGTGATGAATCATATTCATAAAACCCGGAATCGAAAATCCCGACGACGAGGAATTTTTTCATCCTTGGAACCAACCCCATAGGGGTGGCAACACCCATAGGAGAGAGAACGCTCACCGTGTCAAAAAGAATCGCTCCCAAGTTTCTAGCCAACTCTTTTCCGATAACAATTCCCGGAAAGGAAGCAACATCAGCTTTGAGCTGAAGCGTTTTTCTCCCCTCCTCGGAGAGATAATCAACACTCCCCTCTTTCATCTTTCCTAAATTTATTACGTTCTTTGCACTCTCAGTTGATAATCCTCTCAGTACCACACCACTTAAACTCTGCCCCCTTTTTAACATGGCCTGGCTGTATATAAAGGGAGTCGACGCAACGACACCCTCAACCTCTTCAACCTGCCTCATTACTTCTTTGTACTCCTTGATACTGCTTCCATACTCCATGAGGACGATATGAGAATTAACTCCCAATATCCTGTTTCTGAGTTCGGTTTCAAACCCATTCATAACTGCAAGTACAATAATCAGTGCTGCAACGCCTAAGAATATTCCGGCTATGGAGATGAATGTGATGATTGAAACAAAAGCCTGCTTCCTCTTTGCCCTGAGGTAACGCAGGCCGATGAAAAGTTCATAGGACATAATAAATTTCCAAGTGCCAAAGGCACATATTAATAAAGCTGGTTTATTGGCTTTATTGGTTCTATTGGTTGAATTAGTTCTGTTGGTTAACCAATAAACTAATAAAACCAATTAAACTAACTGAACTAATAAAACTATTTCTTTCTCATGTGTGGAAAGAGGATAACATCCCTGATGGAAGCAGAATCGGTAAACAGCATGATCAGTCTGTCTATCCCTATTCCTTCTCCCGCCGTTGGAGGCATACCGTATTCCAGTGCCCCGATATAATCCTCATCCATTTCGTGGGCCTCTTCGTCTCCCGCCTCTCTTGCCTCAAGCTGCATCAGAAACCGCTCTCGTTGATCTACGGGATCGTTCAGTTCCGAGAAGGCATTGGCAATCTCTTTACCACATATATAGAGCTCAAAGCGGTCGACAAACCCCGGATTATCGGCACTTTTCTTCGAGAGTGGAGAGACCTCTATAGGATAACTTGTAATGAAGGTCGGTTGAATTAAATTTTCCTCCACAGCTTCGTCAAATATTTCCATAATCACTTTTCCAAGTGGCTCTTTTCCAGTAATCGGAAGTCCTAAACTTCTTGCAAACCCTACGGCCTTTCCGACATCTTCAAGAACATCGGATTCGACCTTGCAGTATTTTATGATGGCTTCCTTTACGGTTATCCGCTGCCAGGGTGGTGTAAGATCTATTTGGGTTCCCTGGTAATCAATTGTAAGTGTGTCAAAAAGTTTTTGTGAAATATAGGCGATAAGCTCTTCCGTCATAACCATCAGATCTTCATAGGTCGCATAGGCCTGATAGAATTCCATCATTGTAAATTCAGGATTATGGAAGGTGGATATCCCTTCGTTTCTGAAACTTCTGTTTATTTCGTAGACTCTCTCCATTCCTCCCACAACGAGGCGTTTTAGATAGAGCTCAGGTGCTATCCTCAGATAGAAGTCCATCCCAAGAGCATTATGATGAGTCTTAAAGGGACGTGCTATAGCACCACCAGCCATTGGTTGCATCATGGGTGTTTCCACCTCAAGAAAGTCCCTCTCATCCATAAAATTACGGATTGATTGAATGATGCGGCTCCTGATATAAAATGTCTCCCTGACTTTTGGATTAACAATCAAGTCAATGTGTCGCTGACGGTATCTTGTCTCGATATCGGTAAGACCATGCCACTTCTCCGGTAGAGGTCTCACCGCTTTTGCTAAAAGCTTTATCTCGTCCGCTTCAATTGTCAATTCTCCGGCCCTTGTCTTGAAGACCTTCCCGGCGACAGAAATAATATCTCCTATATCAAGCCTTCTAAATAGAGAAAAGTCCTTTTCTCCCACCGTATCTTTTCTGATATATGACTGAATTCTCCCTTCTCTGTCCTGGATATCGATAAAGGTAGCCTTACCAAAATTTCTGACGGCCATAAGCCTTCCGGCCAGAATAAATCTCTCATCTAACTGCTCAAGGGTATCTTTATCCATATCACCAAAGCGGGTAATGATTGCTTTCGTGGTGGCAGTTACTTCTATCCCACCTGGATACAGATCAATGCCATCGGTTTTAAGAGATTCTATTTTTTCTTTTCTCTTCTTGAGAAGTTCACTCTCTTCCATAGAAACACCCGTCTAATATGAAAATAGAGGAATCAGAATAGAAAACCCTTATTTGAAGTTAGTTTGATCCTCTTCTGAATCCTCAATTCTGGCTGATAGTTCACAAAAAGTTAATATGAATTCTGAGGAAACTATATTTTTTCGATGATTTAGTCAAGCAGTATTAAAGGACGGCACTATTTAAGAAACCCCTCTTATATCCATTGACGACTTCATCCATCGTAATTGGTTTACTCTTTGAGACATTTGAAAAATATGGTTTGAAGGACAATTGAAGCTCCCCGCAACAAGTTGCGGGGAATCTCCGACTGCTAAGGAAAATATTTTTTATTTTCGCTCACTAACCCCGCCGCAAGCAGCGGGGAATGCGCTCGCTGTTCAGTTCAAGATATAGAATGGTCAAAAATGTCCTGAGCATTCAAAGGCCATATTTTCAAAGATTTTTCTTTAATAAAAATTGAGTTTTTTTATTTCCTTATCTTTGATGCACTCGTAAAAAGTCCGTTTTCTTCGCTCAGAACCATTTTGTGGATGCTGTTATTGCCCGGCTAAAAATCTAAAACTCGTGCTTATGCACTCAAACAGTTAGATTTTCTTAACGCCGGTCACTACCACCATCT
>JAUSPI010000162.1 GCA_030655775.1 Syntrophales bacterium | reverse complement strand
GTCATCGTTATAGAACAGTGTGAGACGACTGTTTTTAATGCAGTCACAATTGTTGTTCACAGCGGGAAGGACGAGGGAAAAGAGACCGAGAATTACAATGAAGATGGCAAACCCTGAAACAACCTCTTTATGCCCTTCCAGAATTCTCAGGATACCAAGAAGAACGAAGATCGCAAAAACTGTAAGACAGAATGTACAGGAAGTGTGGAGTCTGAATGCCTGATAGCCAACGAGAAAGCCCTCAGCAGCTATCGCCGCTGTCAAAATGATATTGATAAACCAATCCAATCGCTTCTCACGCAGAACGAGGTTAAATCCCGACAGCAGGGCGAGTGCGGCAAATACCATAATGCCCGGTATAAGCATTGCTATATCACCGTAACGCGCATGTTGGGCAACGACCCTACACCCTTCTGTAGGACACACACTGGTACCAAATAACTGCATAAACAGCTCAATGATAACGATAGCCAGTCCTGTGAAACTGACGATGGGAAAAAGCCTTTTTGCGGTTGTCCTTACTTTTTGCATGTATTGTTACCTCCCAGGAAACCGGGTATAAACAGTTTCTCAAGTAACCCAAGTTTTTTCTCCAAAAAGATAATTCTTGCTTTACATTTTCCCCTGATTTTGTGTTTCATGAGAGGATTTTTTACTGCTTCTTTTTAATTTAATGAGTTCCGTTTCGCCAGCTTGCCGGAGGCTAACAGCTTCTTTAAACGCCGTTTCTGTCATGTTGCTCTCATCGGTTTATCGTTTGTTAATGTTGTTGTGATGTTCGTAGAAAGGCAGGTTATTGCCTTGTTCATGGCTGTATCCAGCATCACCACCTCCTGATAGTTGAAATACTCTTTCTTTAAAATCTTTCCGTCCTGTTCACACCAGATCTTCAGGTATCGTTCCCCGTCCTTTGATGTTTCTGTTACGGCTAAACATTTTGTCGGGTTTAGGTTAATACTGAAAACTTCCTTCGCCATGCTTCTCATACGGTTATAAATATAGGATTGCAGTACAGACTTTACAAAAGCCAGTTCAGTCAGGCTGTTTATCTCATATTCCCAGAACCTGATGCTTACCGGAATGGTAGAAGTAAAGGTCTCCCTTTCCCCATAGCCGGAATATTTTTTAACGTGCATGTATTCCTTTACCGCTATTTCGATATGTACGTTTTTCCAGTGATATTCGATCATTTCACCCTGTTCCCCTATTCCTTAAAAGGAATAAACAATCCCCATATTGATCCCATACATAGTTGTGTCGCTTGCCGGTTCATAGTACCCGCCGACTATGTTACTTTTGCCGATCTTGCTCTTTTCCAGCCAGGGGGTAAGCTCAACACCCCAGTGACGTGAAAAGTAGTATTTGACAGCAACGCTGGCATACCAGCCTGTCTCATTTCCCAGGTCAAACTCAAGGTCCTGACCCCCGATTTCACCCATCTTTGCCTTCATTCTACCGTCAAGCATCACACGAAAGGCAAAGTTTGGTTCAATTCTCCAGTCGTCACTTAGTTCAAAGATGATCTTTGCCCCGACCGGCATGTACAGCCATTCGTATTCCTCTTTGTAGCTGGTAGCAACGCCGTGATCCTTTGCTTCGCTTCGATTCCACTGACGGTAACCAAGCCCCCAATATAGGATCAGGGAAGATCGCTTTCCCGTATCAAGGGTATACCCAATATTGCCTTCAAAACGGCGATGCTCCTGCGGATCATCAAATGAGACTGGAGTTCCTCCCTGTGTGGTGCCGTCATAGGTAAGGTCATACCTGGCGTACTCGGCAAGAAGATTATAGTAAATACTGTTCAGCCGGTCGTAAGTATATTCCATGTATGCTCCGGGGAGGTCTCCTGACACTTCGCTTTTAAGTGGGGGAGAAACATCTTCTTTATAGTCAAAATGGTACATGCTGAGACCGAATGACATTGTGTGGTTCAGGGCCTTCCCGTGATAAGTGGGGGGTGAGGCTGCTGATAGATTACCTGCGGGACAAATTATAATTAAAATAAGAGCAAGTACTATCAAGCTAAACGATTTCGCTAATTTTTGTCGCATTTTGGTCTCTCCTTCTATGATAGGCATAAAAAATGTCCCCTCTTTGGACGTTAAAGGACCAGACAGGGGTAATCAGGACAGAAGGCAACGCCCTTCTTTGTCTGTAACCCTATCTGTCCCATAATATAGGCGGCACATAGATTAATCATATCCCTGACGGGAACATCCGACTTAATTCCGGTTTCGATTTTGTTAAGCAGGTTTCTACCGTGCGCGAATTTCATGACTTCCATATGAGAATAGGGCAGCATTACGGCAAGTGCAGCTGGTGTTATAACAAACGTAGTAACGATTATCGCTTCAGGCATGACAAATTTGATTGCCAGGCCGAAGGAAAATATGATGGCGATTATCAATATTGCCATGCTCACGTTTTTCATCTTCTTAAACATCTTGTACCTGGGATAATTTCTATGGATATAATTGTCGAGTACAGACGGATGAAGCGCAATCCTCAACCTGTGTGCTTTGGTGTAATTGACTATCTCCTGCCAATTAGTCCAGAAATTGAAAGCAATCGTTTTACTTTTTAATGTCAACGGTTCATGGAAAAACGTTGACAGATCACTCTCAAATTCTTCAAATGTTGGCCTTTCCATAATAGTAATCCCTTTCTTATATTGTGGTTATTGCCCAAATCCCATACATACACACAACCATCAGCAACGCGGCGATCACTTCCGAAAAATTTCCCACCCTCATGATTCTAAATCCCTTGCGCTTCCCGAAGGGGGTCCAGATCGGTACTCCCATCAGGCTGAGTGAGTCCAAAAGGATGTGAACCAGGGCGCCGGTGCAAAAGAACAGTACCCAGGAATAGACCAGAAAATATGCCAGTAAAATTCCTGCTACATAGGGAATAAACCAGTGAGTTAAAGTCCTGTGCTCCAGACCCGGTATGCGAAGGTCAATATCAGGAAAAACGGCGCCAACCATGGAACCTACAATTATAGGTGGAACCGCTACACACATTGCTTTATCCTGAAGCACGTAAGAAATCCCCGCAATCGTGAGAAGACCGGGACTGATGAAAGCGATTATTCCTTCGGCCAAAAGTATTCCTGATAGTGTGTGGTTTGCTCTGGTCATTTCTTGTTCCTTTACTATATATGAACATGAGTGCCACTAATGTGGGGGTAGCAGGGTAGGGGATTTAAGAAAAAAAACGAACATAGCTGCTTTCCAAAAACAAAAAAACCCCGTAGCATCAATAGACACCACGGGGTTGTGTAGCGTTTCACCGAGGTCTTTCGGCCTCAGCTTTCCTGCTTGAAAATTGAGAGTTTTGGACTATGTATCCCATAGCAACATAAGTCGCCACTTTACTGGGAATGCCATAGTCTACAATCGTCAATTTTCCGTTTTGTGATTTTACTAATTCTACCAATCCTTTGACTTTCCTCGTTCCCATCTTCTTTCTCCTTAATTGGATTTTAAATTAAGGAAGAAGGTGTCCTTCTCCCTACTGAAAAGTCCATTTTGTTGGACCTCCCAATGGGAAGAAGGACACGTGATGGGATGAGGGGGATGAGACGCTATTTAACGTCCCATCCCATAAATCAAAGGATTATGCTGCTTTTAGAGTAGCTCTCTGGAGCATGTTTCTAATAAAATCCTCCTTTGTAATTTCAGCCACTGACAGGATTTCCACAGAAATCGCGCCACCGAAGAATACATAACTTCCGCCACATACTTCTTCTGATTCATCTGAATAGAATGTGCCGGCATGTGCATTGGCGATTTCTTCAGCATCCTCAAGACTTTCGGTCTCGATAAGGTAATCATAGACATACTCCTGCTCTCCATTGATTTCCTCAAGTGTGTAGTGGTAATATTTTTTCTTTTCCATAGATTTCCCCCTCCTCGACTTTTATTCCTAACAGTTTAGCAGTATGATATTCCTGTATTGATCCCTGTGAAAACTTCCATCCGGGCAACATAACAATAATATCTGATCGTCTAAGCAGTTCCAATCCACCTGCCAGCCAAACACTATCGGGAGCTTTTCCATCAAAAAGCGCTGAATTACTGTGGGAGCAAATGACCGCGTAGCCCCTTTTCCACCACTTAAGCGCTTCCCGACGGGCCCTGATGATGTTAATAATCCGCCCAAAGATCGTTTTTGCCCTGTAAGGACCCGCAATGTAAACTACTTTCATTGATAACCTCCTTTTCGCTAATAATTGTAGGGAAGTGTTTTGATCAATGCGCGGAGTTTTTGTGCCTCTTCCTCATATTCCGGATCAGTCTTCTCTGTATCAATGTCCAGAACTTCAAGATTAAGATCAGGGACATTTGAATAGGCCTCCCTTGCAACACCACCTTCCACAATTATTACTATTTGATTTTTCATGTTTACCTCCACCTATTTCCTTTCCTTATTTCCTCTATCTCTGAGGCTTTGCGAACCCGCCAGACTGTTTCAATTTCACAATCAATCTCAAGTCCAAGAGGTTCGATCCTGATCTGTTTCAATTCTTCAAATGAAATGTAGCCCCATTCGGCCATTTGATAATCACCGTTTAGAATTGCAAATCCCCAGAACAGGTCATTCTCCTCATCATATTCAGCGATGTACCAATCACTGCCTCCGATAAAGAAGTGCAGATAGATGAGCTTGTCCATGGTGGAGACGTTCTCGGTTTCATACAGGCCGGGGATTTCTGCCAACCTCTCTTTTGTTGGTTCGTTCCACATGGTCTTTTACCTCCCGTCGATATTCTCTCCTTTTCGGAGTGCTTCAGTTGTGTGTATATGAGCCGCAACCTGCTCATTCTCTACTTCCATGTAAAAGGCTCCCTTTTGAATTGCCCTGACTATATTGGTTTCTTCTGTAAGCTGGGCAATGGTATACTCTGAAGTGTAGCCCACACACAGATCGTCCACGAAAAACATGTCCGAATCCGCATCGTAGAATATAATTCTTCGGGTGAAGCAACCGTGCTTCAGCGCAAGGATAAATTCTTTCGGATCTTCAGAAGTGAGACTTTTTAAGTGTTCTATGCTTTCTACTTTAATTTTTACCATAACAAACCTCCTTTCCTCAATAATCAGCATCCCATTGCTCGCCTGCATCGGCAGGGTCGAACCATCCAGGGGGATTATCACTCATGTATTCTTGTGCCCTTTCTTGATACACTAACTTCCGGTTAAGGCACTGCTGGCAGAGGCGACTATGCCGGTCGCATGTTTCCGGTGTGGAGTGTACCCATTTGGGTTTAGCTAACCCCGTATCCCACCACCATTCCAGCAAGATCTCGATCTCCTTCCCGCAGTGGTCACATTCAATAGTTTCCACTGTGGGCTCCGGTCTTTCGGGTCTGTTATTCATAACTTTCTCCTTTCCTTTTCAAAAGAGGGACTCTTTAAAGCGAGAGCCCCGAAGTTGAGTCTTTAATTCCACCTTAGAAGCTTGCTTCGTCGAGTGGCTCATAGGCTTCAGAATGAACATGAATGGGATCAAGACCGTTCTTAATTCTAACTGGATTGGCAGCTTCAACGCATTCCCTGCAAAAGGGGATGTTGTCTTTGCTAACCACATAGCGCGGATTGAAGCTGAAAGGTTTTCCACACTGTCCGCATTTTCCAATAACTAATACATGTCCCATGACTTTCTCCTTTCCTTTTCAAAAGAGGGACTCTTTAAAGCGAGAGCCCCTCTAATAAAGTT
>JAUSPI010000161.1 GCA_030655775.1 Syntrophales bacterium | reverse complement strand
TCTCAAAGCATACGATGAATATGAGGATCTGCCAGAGAAGGAAAGAATCGGGGTTTATTCGCTCAACGAGATCGTATCGGAGAAGATCGTCGCTCTTCTTGACCCGGCAAGGAACGAGCCACGCGATCTTTACGATTTGTGGCATCTCATAACCAACGGTCATGTAAATCCAGCCGATTTAATTGAAGCGGTTGAACTGAAAATGAAATTCCGGGGAAAAGAACTGACCGATGTCAAAGAGAATTTTATCCATAAAGAGGCCAGGTTGAAAAAACTCTGGCAAGCCCGTCTGTCTTCCCAGATGATACTCCTACCCGAATTTGAGCAAGTATTTCGGGCGACATTCCGTGAACTGCGACAGGCAAAATATTATTAAAATCTGCTTCTAATAATTTCTCTCACCATTGTATTTTTCGAAATTGAAACAATGCCTAGTTTCCATTTTTAACGTACTCCCCGCCCAAAGGACGAGGATTCTCGGAAACATCGGATTTACGCGGTGCTAAGCGTCCCTCGCAGGGGTTCAGCTATGGCCGAGCTACTTGGGACCACGCCGGGGCCGACGCCGCAATTCCTGGGCAGTTCAAAACTCGAGTTGAAAGATCAAGCTTAGTGGCATCTTGATGTTCAAATCATTTTTCTCTACTATGAAGAATGTCAGAGAATGATCTTGGATTTAAAATCGGGATGCCTTGGAAGCTTTTTAAAATCAGTAAATCTTTATCACCCGTGACAATGTAATCTGCATTTGAGGCAACCGCTAAACCAAGAATTTTTATATCATCAGGATCACGACACACATCCGATGCAAGTGGTACTGGAATTGAAATATTTGAATACTCACGTAGAAGCGCACCAATATTGTCAACAACGTTTGGAGGAAGTTTGATCTTGTGCCGAAGGTTTCTCAGAATTTCATCTAACAAATCATCACTGAGCGCAATATCATACTCGCTGAGACATACTTCCATGATGGATTCACAAAGCCCGCGGGTAGCAAAAGCAGCAATAATAACATTAGCGTCAAGGACAATCTTCATGAAATAGCCCTGAAAACGTCCTCATCGGTTAAAAAACCCTGCGCTTCAGCAAAAGGTAAGGCCTTTTTACGAAGGGCGCGAAATTTTTCGACAGCGACGTATCTCCGTATAGATTCGCGCACAAGATCGCTAACAGGTTTATTCTGCTCCTGACTGAGCTTTTGCAGATCAGACCTTAATTCATTTGGTAATCTTATGGTTATTGTGTTCATGGTAAGACATTGTAACACGAAAATATGAAAAGTCAAGCATTCAATTCACATCCAACAAAACGATCACCGGCCCGAGGACCGAGGACATAGGACCCGGTGGATTGATTAATTGGTCATTTCCTATTTCTTGGGAAAATACTTCACATTGCTTATTTTTTTAAAATCTGAATCCTGAGTCCATATAATGGCTTTGAATTCTTGCGCTGTTGCGAGAATGATGCTGTCCGCCATTGGAAGATTATACTCCAGGCTTAGCCTCGAAGCGGCGATTGCTAATGATGCGTTCAGGTCCACAACCGTTCCTTTCTGCATGGCAGCAACCGCCTGCAGAGCTTCATTTTCACTGGATTCCCGGAGAATGACCTTGAAGACCTCGTATATCGTTACCGTTGGGACAACAAGCGAATCCGAATCAGTTAGCGGGGACAGGAAATGCTTGGCATTAGGCTCATCTGCAAAGTATGCAAGCCAGCCGGAAGAATCTACAATATTCATACTCTATCTTCCTCTCGCTTGAATTCAGTGTTGATACCTTTTAGAAATCCACGGAGCTCTTTGATATCGCGTTCCGGTATAAGTTCAATACGGCCGGCATATTCGATAATCTGCATTTTTTGGCCCGGACGAAGATTCAATGCCTTCCTGACTGTTTTAGGTATAACAACTTGATATTTTGGTGATACGGTTACTGATTGCACATCAACACCTCCATCGATCTGTTTTTGTATTACAATATCATGATCGATACGGTTTTGTCAATATCAATCAGGGCAAACCAGCATGTGTTTGTAGCAGGCTTTCAAAGCCCAGCACGCTTTTAGAAACAAAGACAGATTCTTCGATCTGTTAAAGAGCTGGAGGGGAAAATACTTTTTCCCTAAAAGGATTTTTTTGCCTATTGACAAAGGTGCGGCTCATATGTGTTGGACCTGCATCTTTGCATCACCATCCGCCTTATTCAACTTCAACCCCAAGGCTCGCGTCATTATTTCTGCGGTTTTAACTGTCTGAACTTCTCGTTAACCAAGGCCTTGAGCGCCTGTATGAGAACCTGAAACTCTGCGCTATCCTCGTCTTTGGCCCAGAGTCCAGAATGGAGCAAGAAACCCTTGTGATATTGAATGAGACATAGAGGGTAGCTTGAGTCTTCGTTCTGTCGAATGAGCGGAAGGCAGTCAGGGGTTTGCGGTAATACGGCTCTCCATCTGTTTAGCTTTGTTGGCCCGTTAAGTAGCTCGCCTGCAATCTCTTGGTCTATACTCCGCTGATAAACAATATGTTAATCGTAAGATAGAATTGACCCCCAATCGTCATTTAAAATTGACCCCCCAAAGAAAGGTATATAATCTTCTCCCAAAAAGTGAGGGAGGAGGGAAAAGGGGGAGTGATAAGCATGTATAAGTGGCAACAGGTAAAGGCATTGAGGGCGAAGGGGGAATCGATCAAGGGGATAGCGAGGCGGCTGAACCTATCGAAGAACACGGTGAGAAAGTATCTGAGAAGTTCAGAGCCGCCTGAATTTAAGAAGCGCGACTACGAAAAGATGCTGGACGATTATGATGACAGGACAGGTAAGATGCTCGGCATGGGTTATATAGGAACCAGGATATACAATGAACTTGTGGAGATGGGCTATAAGGGATCTCTTTCTTCAGTGCATCGTTACATAGCCGGGATAAGGACTGAAGAAGAGATAAAAGCTAAGGCGACCACAAGGGTAGAGACAGCACCGGGCAGGCAGATGCAGTATGACTGGAAGGAGTGGGTTCTGCCTGTGGGGGCCAAGCCGGTAAAGCTCTATATCCATCAAGTGATATTAAGCTACAGTCGTAAGAAGTATTACACCTATTCTGTGAGTATAGCCGCCCAGGATGTAATACGGGCGATGGCGGAAGGTCTGGAGTTTTTTGGAGGTGTGCCGGAGGAGGTGGTAATAGACAATCCCAAGCAGATGGTAATAACGCACAGAAAGGACGGAGTAATACGCTACAACGATGAGTTTTTAAAGTTTTGCGGCCTTTATGGTTTAGAGCCGAACCCCTGTGCGAACTACCGGGCAAGGACAAAAGGCAAGGTAGAAAGACCATTTTATTATCTGCAGGAACATCTCCTCAGGGGTCTTGAGGTAGAAGAGCTTTTTCAATTTGACAGTCTGCTTAAAGATTTTACGGGCAAATACAATGCCCGGCCCCACAGCGCCTTAAAAGAAAGCCCTGATGAGAGATTTTCGAGGGAATTTATGTGCTTAAGGGCACTTCCCGCGGTTGAACCAACGGTATTATACGACAGACAGATAAGGAAAGTGACCAGCGACGGGTATATCTCATGGGATGGTAATTTTTATCCGGTTCCGATGCAGCTTTGCATGAGAGAAGTAATGGTAGAGTCAATCTTTGGCAGGATTGTCAAGATTTACGACAGCAAGGGTGAAATAGTTAAGGAACATCAGATAACCCTTTTTAATAAAGGGATCAGGCCCGAGCACCCCGAGCATAAATCTATCAATAAGGCATATGGAGATAAAAAGAAGTGTTTAAGGAGCGCTGTTGCAGAAAGGTTTGTATCTCATTTTGGGTTTACTGGAGAGGAGTATATAACAGGGCTTAAGGACAAAGTGGGAGCAAATCTCTACTGGCATCTTTCAGAGATTCTGGCATGCTGCAAAGTGTATGACCCTGAAGCTGTGAGGAAGGCTATTAAAGATTGTATCCATATCGGCGCTTATCACAAAAACAGTGTATTAAGGCTCCTTGATCCTGTCGGATTAAAAGGTCCGTGCCTGGATGGCGCTTTTTCCTGTACTGGATTGCCGAGGGGCGAAACCATGAGGCCTCTTTCAGTATATGCCGGCATCGGGGAGGTGTGCCATGAGTGAACTCAGGACACGGCTCGAAGGTCAGATGAGGGCATTGAAGCTAAAGGAGATGATCATCTGCTACAATGAATTTGCGGAACGAGCAACTAAGGGCAGCCTCCAGTATGAGGAATATCTGTCATTGCTTTTGGAAGAAGAACTGAGAGTCAAGACGGAACGGTCAGTAAAGACAAAGATATATAAGGCCCGGTTTCCATTTGTTAAGACCATTGAACAATTTGATTTTTCTTTCCAGCCCGGTCTTGGAGAAAAAGAATTGCTGAGACTCAGCTCTCTGGATTTTATAGATAACAAGGATAATCTTATCTTTCTTGGTCCTCCAGGAGTGGGAAAGACTCACCTGGCCGTTGCCTTTGGGGTCAAGGCCTGCCAGGCAAAATATCGTGTACTCTTTATGACTGCCCAGAATCTCATCGAGGATCTAATGCTTTCTGTCAGAGATGGAAGCATCACGGCGAAACTTTTGGCCTATTCGCGGCTTAACCTTTTGGTTATTGACGAGCTGGGATATATGCCTGTTACCAGAGAGCAGGCCAACTTGCTGTTTCAACTCGTATCCATGCGTTACGAGAAGGGATCGATTGTCCTGACCAGCAATTATAACTTTGAAGACTGGGGACAGATATTCCAGGACAATGTGGTGGCTGCGGCCATTATCGACCGGTTGGTCCACCACGCCAGGATATTCTATATTAACGGTTCCAGCTATAGACTAAAAAACAAACTTAAGAAGGGAAACTAAAGGGGGTCAATTTTATTTGCAGATAGGGGGTCAAATGTCTTGACAAACAACAA
>JAUSPI010000160.1 GCA_030655775.1 Syntrophales bacterium | reverse complement strand
GAATAAGGTCCCAAGGGTTTGGCTGTTCGCCAATTAAAGCGGTACGTGAGCTGGGTTCAGAACGTCGTGAGACAGTTCGGTCCCTATCTGTTGTGGGCGTAGGATATTTGAGAGGAGCTGTCCCTAGTACGAGAGGACCGGGATGGACGAACCTATAGTGTACCAGTTGTCACGCCAGTGGCATAGCTGGGTAGCTACGTTCGGAAGGGATAACCGCTGAAAGCATCTAAGCGGGAAGCCCACCTCAAGATAAGATATCCCTTTCGATGGAGACATCGAAACTGAAGACCCCTTGGAGACTACAAGGTTGATAGGTCAGGTGTGTAAGCACAGTAATGTGTTGAGCTTACTGATACTAATCGGTCGTGAGGCTTGACCATAAAATTGAATTTTCATATGTTCGTCGTTTTTGTTAACATTCATATATGCAATTGTAATGATACAGGTCAGAGAGTTTTTCGGTGGCTATGGCGGAGAGGAAACACCCGTTCCCATCCCGAACACGGAAGTTAAGTTCTCCAGCGCCGATGGTACTGCATGGGCGACTGTGTGGGAGAGTAGGACGCTGCCGAAATTAAAATTGCCCCTTCATATATATGTGGAGGGGCTTTTTTGTTTTACAGGAAGCATTTGACTGTGTTATATCGTAACCATCCAGTTATGGGTAGTTACAAGGCACAAAGTAACAAAGGCACAAAGAAAGAAAATTAAAAATTATTTTACTTTTAAAGTTTTCATTTTGATATTTGATATGAATTGGGAGTCAGATTATTATGTCAGGTCATTCTAAATGGAATACTATAAAGAGAAAAAAAGGTGCCGCAGATGCAAAACGAGGGAAGATATTCTCAAAGCTTATAAAAGAGGTAACCCTTGCGGCAAGACTTGGAGGTGGTGATCCAGAAGGAAATGCAAGGCTCAGACAAGCTATCATGATGGCAAAGGCAGAAAACATGCCGAAGGAAAATATCGAGAGGGCAATTAAGAAGGGTGCAGGCGAAATTGGGGGTACTGCATCATACGAGGAAATCATTTATGAAGGGTATGGCCCTGGCGGGGTAGCCGTCTTGATCGAAGTTATGACTGATAATAAAAAAAGAGCCGTATCAGAGATAAGGCATGTATTTTCAAAATATGGTGGAAATCTTGGAGAAAACGGGTGTGTGTCGTGGATATTTGAAAAAAAAGGAAATATCATATTTGACAAAAAGGAGACAAACGAAGATGCTTTAATGGAACTTGTCCTGGAGGCTGGCGGTGATGACATATTAGAGCAAGAAAATGAATATGAAGTTATCACCGATCCGGATTCGTTTGAGAGTGTTAAAGAGGCTATTGATAATGCAGGGTTTAAGTATGTTCTGGCACAACTGAGCATGGTTTCTAAGAATACAGTGAAGTTAGATGGCAAACAGGCTGAACAGATGCTGAGGCTTATGGAGAAGATGGAAGACTGTGATGATGTTCAGA
This sequence comes from Syntrophales bacterium, assembly GCA_030655775.1. NCBI lineage: Bacteria > Pseudomonadati > Thermodesulfobacteriota > Syntrophia > Syntrophales > Syntrophales bacterium. The sequence goes on along the minus strand of JAUSPI010000160.1, from coordinate 4,470 downwards.
ATGTTTATGCCAATTTTGATATTCCCGATGAAATAATGGATAAGTTGGATCAACAAAATTAGAGTTTTGGATGATTATGTAAGGCTCTCAAAATTTCACGTCAAGGGCCAAAAAGTGGGAGATGTTTAGAGGAATTGAGAATTTTAGGGGTTGATCCGGGCATCAATATCACAGGGTACGGTGTTATTGAAAAAGAACGGGACAGGATTGCAGGTATTGTTTATGGTGAAATAAAGCGGGTAAAAGGTGAGCTCTTGTCGAGGTGTTTGGCAAGAATATATGATAATTTGATGGAGGTTATAAAGAGCTCGACACCTGATGCAATAGCCATGGAAGATGTCTTCTATGGTAAGAATGTTAAAAGTCTTATAAAGCAGGCACAGGTCAGGGGAGTAGTAATGCTGGCAAGTTTTCATAGTAGTGTCCCGATTTATGAGTATACTCCTCTTGAAGTGAAAAAAGCAGTTGTTGGTTATGGCCGGGCGGAAAAAAAACAGGTTCAACAGATGGTCAAAGCCATATTGAATCTTTCAGAATTGCCACCGGTGGATGCCTCAGATGCTTTAGCTATTGCAATCTGTCATTCAAATTTTTTAAAGGCGGTGTCCACCTGAATGATTGCCAGAATAAACGGAATATTATTATATAAATCAACTGACTATGCTATAGCTGATGTTAATGGGGTGGGGTATCGTGTCTTTGTCCCGTTAAGTACTTTCTACGAGCTTCCAGATACCGGTCAGCCTGTCACATTAAATATCTATACACATTTCAAAGCGGATTCAATCGGCCTCTTCGGTTTTAATACCAGAGAGGAGATGGATATCTTTAAACTGTTGATTCTGGTGACCGGTATAGGGCCTAAACTCGCAGTGAATATCCTTTCAGGTATTTCTGTGGCAGAATTGGCAAAGGCCGTTTCTGGCGGGGATCTTGCAAGGCTGATGAGAATTCCGGGTGTTGGGAAAAAAATGGCTGAAAGAATGATACTTGAGCTTAAGGATAAGGTCTTAAGGCTCGCACCAGAAGGAGCGGTACCTACTGCCGGTGATGAGAGATTGTCCGAAGAAGTGATTGAAGAGGATGCCCTGTCAGCGCTGGTAAACCTTGGGTACAAAAGAAATACCGCTAAAAACGTTCTGGATAAGGTGATACATGAGTCTTCGGAAGAATTGACGTTCGAAGTCCTCTTAAAGGAAGCGCTGAAAAATTTATCCTATCGACCAGTCACGGAGAGATAGCGATAAAATAACTTACCCCTGTAGAACAGAGATTGCGCGTTATGGAACATTCTGTGGTGAGCCCGGCAAAATTTGAGAATGAAAATGGGTATGAACGGTCACTGCGTCCAAAAACTCTTGTTGAGTTTGTGGGACAGAAAAAAATAAAGGAAAACCTTTCCATATTCATTGAGGCTGCCAGAAGGAGAGGTGAAGCTCTCGATCATGTACTGCTCTATGGTCCTCCCGGACTGGGGAAGACCACATTAGCTTATATCGTGGCCGAAGAGATGGGAGTCGATATTAAAGTTACCTCAGGTCCCGTTATAGAACGCCCGGGAGACTTGGCCGCAATCCTTACAAATCTTCACGAACATGATACTCTGTTTATCGACGAGATTCATAGGCTTTCCCATGTTGTAGAGGAAATTCTATACCCTGCGATGGAGGATTACCATATCGATATTCTAATCGGCCAGGGACCTTCCGCACGTTCAATGAAGCTGGAGATTCCTAAGTTTACCCTGATGGGTGCAACGACCAGAGCAGGGCTTCTTACATCGCCACTTCGTGATCGCTTCGGTATGAGTTTCCGACTTGAATTTTATACCCCTGCAGAACTTTCAATCATTGTTAAAAGATCGGCTGATATATTGTCTGTGAGACTTGATGATGAAGGGGCTTATGAAATAGCCGGCCGGTCGCGAGGTACTCCCCGCATAGCGAACCGTCTTCTTAAAAGGGTACGGGATTTTGCTGAAGTCAGGGCGGATGGCTTAATTAACAAAAAGGTAGCCATTGATGCCTTGGAAATGCTCGCAGTTGATCATAGGGGGTTTGATCACATGGACCGTAAGATACTATTAACCTTGATTGATAAATTTAATGGTGGTCCGGCAGGAATTGATAATCTGTCATCTGCAATAGGTGAGGAAAGAGATACTATTGAGGACGTCTATGAGCCATACCTTATTCAGGAGGGATACCTTCACAGGACAACAAGAGGGCGGGTGGCTACGAAAATTGCGTATGAGCATTTTGGGAAAGAGTGGGGAGATAGAGACCAACAACAATTGTTCAAATAAATTTTCAGGTTTGAAGTTTAAGGTTTAAAGTTAGAAACCGTATAAACGTTTCTAAAGACTTGAGACTTTAGACTTGAAACTTTGAACTGGATTTTCGTATGAAAAATTTACTCCATATTTGCTGTGCCCCCTGTACGATATACCCGCTGAAGATATTAAGAGAAAGTGGTCATAATGTTTTGGGCTTCTTTTATAACCCTAACATTCATCCTTATCTTGAATATAAAAGACGGTTTGATACTCTTGAGGAGTATGCTGTCAGTGTAGGTTTAAGGATTGTTTCGCATGAAGAGTATCCGATGGAAGAGTTTTTGAGAAGTGTAGTTTTTAGAGAAGATAACAGGTGTAGGTATTGTTATTATTCGCGCTTGGAAAATACCGTACTTATTGCCAAAAGGGAGAAAATGGAAGGTTTCACAACAACGCTCCTCTACAGCAAATTTCAAGATCACGAGATGATCAAAGATATCGGGGAGAGTCTGTCGAAGAAACATGGAATCGAGTTCTTCTATCAGGATTTTCGTAAAGGATGGAAGGAGGGGATTAGGATATCCAAAGATTTGGGTATGTACAGACAACAGTATTGTGGATGTATCTACAGCGAAAAAGAAAGATTCAATAATAAGTAAAAATCGTAGTATCCTCTGATTCCTCATCAAAGTGTGTCTTTTACGACACACATAACGAGAGTTAAACACTTTCATTCTTTTCCAACAATTAATGGCCTGTAGGAAAATATATTGAATTTCAGTAAGTTATAGCCGTTATATTATTTGGATGTGATTATAACTGTAGCTGGTATGATTGTTGCTCTATTTTAAAGAGGGGGAAAACGTTAAAAATACAATTTTCCCCAAGTTTTCTAATCTAAAAGCAAAGAGAGCTTTGCATAATACCAATATTGTCATTGCGAGCGAAGCGAAGCAATCTCGTAATATGTTGATAATTCATAAGATTGCCGCGTCGCTAAAGCTCCTCGTAATGACCAGAATTGCAGTTTTGCAAAGCTCTCTAAAATGTATTTGCAGGGAGTGTTATGCGTTTGCAGAGAACGGTAAAGAGCGAAATAGGATGTAAAAGCGTGGGTTTGCACTCAGGTAGAAAAGTTAACATGACAATAAAACCTGCCGGGGTTGATGAAGGGATAATCTTTGTTCGTAAGGACTTATCGGAAAATAATATAATCAAGGCCGAGTTGAAAAACGTGTGTGATACAACACTGGCAACTACTTTGGGAGTAAATGGGACAATGGTTTCAACGGTTGAACATTTGCTTTCTGCTTTTAATGGGATGGGTGTGGATAATGCCGTTGTTGAGATAGATTCACCTGAAATTCCGATTATGGATGGAAGTGCCCTACCTTTTGTTGACTTGTTAAAGAGTGTCGGAACAGTCGCTCAGGGAAAATGTAAGAAATTACTGGTCGTAAAGGAGATAATCTCTGTAAAGGATGGAGAGTGCTGGGCAGTGCTTATGCCATCACCGGAATTTAAAATTACTTACGAAATTGAATTTGAACATCCGTTGATCGGTGAACAATTGTATCATATGGTTTTTTCTGATATTGAATATGAAAAAAATATTTGTGCAGCACGAACCTTCGGATTTTTAAAAGATGTTGAGTACCTTCAAGCAAAGGGATTAGCTCTCGGAGGTTCTTTGAATAATGCGGTTGTCCTGGATGATGAAAAAATTATCAATAAAGAAGGACTCAGATTTTCTGATGAATTTGTAAAGCATAAGATCCTCGATGCCATTGGGGATCTATCTCTTTTGGGTATGCCGATTATAGGTCATTTTGTAGCTTATAAATCGGGACACAGATTGAATAATTTGCTCCTTACAGAACTCTTAGCGAATGAAGAAAGCTGGAAGATAGTAAATTATTTGGATGAGGATGAAGAAAGAGATGAAACAATTAATGCCCCCACTTTTAGTGTTCTGGATGCAATTCCCTTCCAAAGTAGTTCTCAGTAAGTTTAAAAATACTGCCAGAGAATTTTACTCAGATTGCTTTTTCCAAGGGTCTACGACAAATTTATGGGTAAACTTGACAAATCTTTTTATTTACCCTATAATCTGATTGCTTAGTGAGTATTCAGACTATAGGGAGGTGCTTATGAATAAAAGACTTAACGAGCTTGAATCGAAAAGAAGATCTCTG
>JAUSPI010000159.1 GCA_030655775.1 Syntrophales bacterium | reverse complement strand
ATGTGCAGGCATCTCTCCGATCCATTCCACGCCGGAATCCTTCATGGGAACCGTCGGATCGAGGCCCTTCGTGACGGCATGGGTAATAAGGGCGCTTCGCTTTTCTTGCAGTAGCTTGATGAGGCGTTCTTTCTTTTCTATCAGCGCATCAATTTTTGAGGTTTCGCGGTCGAGGGATGATGCAATGAATTGTTGTTCCGAAATCGATGGTATTGGCAGATAATGACTATAAACGTAATCTCTTGACAAACCGGGAACAGCACTATCCTCAGAGTATGAATCAAGCCCTAAAATTCCTATTAAATAGAAAAGCCATCTTAAATTCATAGATGTAGTTCGCTTATCAATAAAATATGTTGTATCAATAGCAAACACTCCGTTATGACAATAATTTATTTTTCCATAAGACCCTTTACGCCCAATAATTAGGACCGGGGCAAGGGTGTTTGAATGCAAATGCATTCCAACTTGTCCATTGGAACCATATACTTCAATGTTTCCATCGTCACGTTTTTCACTTGCGAGTGAATTCCCGTATGCTAAACGAGCAACCTTTTTAAATCGAAATATCGCCCAATGCTCTGGTATCTCCCCCAGCCATTCCACACCGGAATCCCTGTATGCCGGATAAGGTTTGTATTTTCTGAGACCGCCTTCGGCGGCATTGAGGGATTCACTCATCCTGCCACCTCTCTGAGCAATTCCATTATTTCGCTTTCGATTTTCCTGATATCCACCTCAATCTCTTCGAGGGGACGTGGCGGCTGGTATTTGTAAAAATAGCGGTTAAAGTTGATCTCGTAGCCGACCTTTCCGACTTCTTTGTCTTTATGATCCCGAATCGCCGTGTTGATCCACGCGTCGGGGACATGCGGTTTCACTTCACGATCAAAAAAGTCTTTAATATCTTCGCCCAGTGGCACGTTCTCTGTGTCTCTGAGTTCCGAATCGGCCTCAGGGTGTCCGTCTTTATCGCGGCAGATCTCTGCCGTATCGTCACGCTCCGAAAGGGCAACAAGGATTGCCTTCTTGATCGCCGCCGGAAGCTTCACGTCCACTTTATCGGCCGCTTGCTTCACAACTTTCCGGAACACTTCCCGATCCATGTAAAGAGTATCAGGGAGAGATTTCAGGAGTTTAATGATTTCCTCCTGTCTCGCTCGGCCCTCCGTTTCCTCCGCCTCTTTCGCTTTCGGGTCTTTTTTCCTGCTTACCGCTAAATTCCTGAAAGCGGTCTGCTCATTGAGACGCTCTATTCGTTCGGCTGTTGCCTGAAAATTGAGGCGCAGGGGCTGATCCACGGTAATTTTCCTGAATCCGAAGTAAGTGGTGGGATAAATCCTGCCGTATTCATTCTCTCTGAAAGATTTCAGCATCCTGACGATTTTGTTCTCCTTGCTCTCCGGCACTTCCCGCCTCTTGTTGCCGAGGCTCTTCCTCATGGGCGTCCAGTATGATGTTGCGTCGATCAACTGCACCTTCCCTCGACGTTTTTCCGCTTTACGGTTTGACAGGACCCAGATGTATGTCGCGATCCCCGTGTTGTAGAAAAGCTGTTCCGGCATGGCGACAATGGCCTCAAGCCAGTCGTTCTCCAGAATCCACCGGCGTATCTCGCTTTCGCCGCTTCCCGCGTCGCCCGTAAAGAGGGGAGAACCGTTCATGATGATCGCCAGGCGAGAGCCGCCTTCTTCGGGAGGATTCATATGATAGAGCATGTGCTGCAGGAAGAGTAGCTGTCCATCGGAGATCCGCGGCAAACCGGCGCCGAAACGCCCGCTGTCGCCCCGATCATGTTCCGATTTTACTTTTTCCTCATCCATTTTCCAGTCTTTTCCATACGGCGGATTCGTGATGAGATAATCGAAATGTCTACCGGAATGCTGATCGTTGGAAAGCGTGCTTCCGAAAGCGATGTTGTCGGCATCGTGGCCGTCGGGATGGAGCATGAGCATGTCCGATTTACTTATGGCCCACGTTTCAGGATTTACCTCCTGACCGAAAAGGTGAATATCGGCCATCGGGTTCATTCCGGGAAGGTTTTCAGTACCCATTACGTGCTCCTTGGCAATCGTCAGCATGCCGCCGGAACCGCAACACGGGTCATAAATGGTGCGGACAATCCCTTCACCCATTATAAGTTCCTCATCACCCACGAGCATAAGGGCGACCATGAGACGAACGACATCACGGGGTGTAAAATGCTCCCCGGGATTTTCGTTCAGCGCTTCGTTGAACCTGCGGATCAGCTCTTCAAAGATCGTACCCATCATAGGGTTGGGAACCCGATCCGGGTGAAGCTCTGCATTTTTAAAACGCTCCATTACCTTGAAAAGAAGCCCCGATTGATCGAGCCTTTCGATGGTATTGTCAAATTCGAATTTTTCGAGTACCTCACGCATGTTCGGGCTGAACCCGTTGATATAATTGCGCAGGTTTGACGCGAGGTTCGGCGCGTCGGCGAGGAGCTTTTCAAAATCGTATCGCGATGTATTGTAGAAGGCGAACCCGGAAGCTTTCCTAAGTTGAGGATCAGGGTTGTCGAGTTTTCCCGCGTATTTCGCATTTATTTTGAGAACCTTTTCCTTGGTCGGCGCGAGGACGCAGTCAATACGCCGCAACACGGTCAATGGAAGGATGACATCCTGATACTTGCCCCTTTTAAATGTGTCGCGAATCAGATCGGCAACACCCCATAGAAAACTTACAATCTCACTGTGGTTCATTTCTTCCTCACTTGCAAATCGGGAATAGTCGGCGGCTGTCTTCTATTGTTCCGTCAGCACTGCTCCAGAGCTGTTTCTCTATTGCATTTATGTTTTACCTCAAAGCATTAAGTTGGCGTTTTTTACAATGCCATCTAACTCAGGCAATTACACTTTAATCCCCTCATATTAAGATCGAGTGCCTTCCATATTTCAGGCTGCTCTTTGCACAAGGCAATATCAATATCACCTCTTCGTTTTTTGATCGCTTTTATGATTGTTCTGAACATCTTGATCCTGAGGTCTTCAGGATATCGGAGTTTTTTCCCTTCTTTAACCAGGCTTTTGTTGACTTTCAATAACACAGACTCAGGGAATCGGGCACTGATATGATTGGCAAGTCCGTTGGATGGCCGATATTCACCTATGGTTATTCTTGCAGGCCGAACATATTCAAATATCTTCTCAACCAGTGCTATGTAATCTTTCTCCCAGGTAGAATAGAATATAACGGGATCTATTCTCAAACGCACTTCATAACCCGCTTTCTGTACTTTAGCCGCAGCAATTAAACGAGAATCAGGGGAAGCTGTTCTATGTTCTAACTGTTGGAAAACAGCATCAGTATTTACACTGAAAGAAATGATGGATTGTCCGCCGTGGTTAAGGGAAAGAATATCGTCCACGCAGTCACTTTTGGTTAAAAACAGCAATCGTGTTCCAGGAGCATGTTCGGGCATAAAGGGAATAATCTGTTTTGCAAAGCCGGTTATGTAATCCACAGCCAGGGGGTCACCGAGTTCACCGAGGTTCAGGACTCTTAGGGGTTTTGGTATATCCAATCCATCAAACTTGACAATTTCATCATACATCTTTTCATAATTTATAAAATGGGTGGAAACAGGCTGTGTTCGAAAGGTCAAATAAAGATAACAGTACTCACACCAGAAGTTGCAACTATTGTAAGCCGTCAGTTTATAAAATTTCGCACACCGCCCAATTGGATGTTTAAACTGTTCAATAAAAGGGCTCTTTCTGTCACGTAATAAAAGAACGTTTCTCTCCGCTCGAACCTTTTCTAATCCCCTTTCGCCATTGATCCCCGGTATCTTATCCAGCCAGATCAAAGGTAACCCGGCGTGGCTTGCCATTTGTTCAGCTCTCATTTTATTGCGCATACTCCGGATTGCCCACAATTCCTTCACGAGAGGTTCCCGTGTTTCTTCCGGGTTGTATGCCAAGCTCTCTTCGTGAACTAAATTTTCACGTCCCATTTCTCGGGCTGGATATTCCTTTGGTATAGGCATCACAAATATTTTTCCCTGTACTTATTGAAAATGTCGGTTACAATCTTTTTGCCTGTTTCATTGTGCGAAGCAAAAAACAGAAAGAATAAGGGGCCACCCTTACTGTTCCTCATGAGCACAGGCTCAGGAACGAATTCGAATCCCGCAGCTTTCTGTAGTCTTTCCTTCTTGAACCAATTACTAAGCTTAGCATTGCTGTCAACAACTTTGACTCGGTATGTATCTCCAAAGAGATTCATCTGGTTGTCTTCTTTATATAAAATCTCCTGCCATTCATCGGTTCCACAAAACCTGTTCATTCGTTCTATTTGTTCTGGCTCTGCCGTTAACAGATCCTTATGCAACACATTCCGGTTCATATCCATAAGTGGAAAGTTCAAAAAGATTTCAGTTGTTCTTTGTTGGGCCGCTGTCATTATTGTTTTCCAATTAAGATGCAAACCGTATGGGTCCAAAACACATAAGGCTCTCTTATAACTTTTATAAGAAAGCGAGGGCAAAATTTTTTCTGTTAATATCTCGTTGCAGTCTTCCTGATATATGTTTATGTCTGTCCTGTCACCAATCAATCCGCTAAGGATTCCCGTTTTCTTTTTATCAATATCAATGTAATGATATTCTGTAAAAGGATTGTCAATCTCAAGGGCGTTCCAAGGCGAACCCGGAATCAACTCCCCGGTTCGTTTTGAAATGTGGACTCCGGGTCCTGCAAAGGCATCGATATAAGCATATCCTTTGCACCACTCTTTATTTTTCATTATTTCTGTGAAGGCATTAGCATATTCTTTGATAATGTCCAGCTTGACTTCAGACCAAATGCCTATCTCATCCAATTTCATTGTTGTTCCTCTATCCAATGAATCTTTTCAACATAGCCTTCCCGGTGCTGCTCCAGGGTCTCTTCTCTAATGCCTCAATGTTTTCCCTCAAAGCATTGCATTGGCGGGAAAAGTCCATGACCGCCGCTATACCTGTTTCCCGAAGAAAAAAAACAATAATATGCATGCTCTCCCGCGATTCCCTCAAATTTATACGCCGTTTTGAACTACACAGGTTTTGCCTCCAGCCGTTTCCGCGCCAGCTCAACCGCTTTATGAAGTTTCTGCTCCAGCAGTTCGCGCTTCGGCGTTGAGGTCTTCCAGCTCGACGTGGATATCCCATAGTGATTGAAGATCGTTCATTCCACGCCCTCCAACAATTTGGCGATTTCAGCGGGTGAAGGCAGTTGCCCTTTGAGTTCCTTGGGCAAGCGCTTGACTATGCGATAGGTCGCCACGCCGATGGGCTTGCGGGCATCGTGCAGGGCATATTCGACAACCGTGCGGTTCTTCTCCTTGCAAAGGATTATACCGATGGAGGGATTTTCACCCTCCTCGCGCACCTGCCGGTCCAAAGCGGCCAGATAGAACTGCATCTTGCCCACGAACTCCGGTTGAAACTCGCCAATCTTGAGTTCGATGGCGACAAGGCATTTGAGGCGGCGGTGGTAGAGCAGCAGATCAATGAAGTATTCCTTATCATCCACAGCAAGACGAAACTGGCTACCGACAAACGCAAACAAACCGCCCATAGCGCGAAGAAAGTTCTCAATTCGTGCGATGAGGGCGCGTTCCAGCTCGCGTTCGGAATGCTCTTCGCCCATCTCTAGAAAGTCGAAGGTGTATTCATCTTTCACGGCAAGTTTCGCCTGTGCGCGCTGGCCGGGCGTCAGCGTTTTATCGAAATTGGTCTGGCCAAGGAGAGACTTCTCATAACTCTGGTTCTCGATCTGATGAATCAATACATTTTTCGACCAGCCGAATTTCCGGGTCATGCGGATGTAGAATTCACGCTCCAGAGGGTCTTTGCAGCGTTGGAGGATAACCAGGTTATGGGTCCAACCGATTTGTGCAACCAGGGGTTGCACTTTTGGCAGATCGCAGTATGCGAGGTAAAATTCCCGCATGTAGAATACATTTCTGCGGGAATAGCCGCTGACGCCGGGAAACTCCTGTCGCAGGTCTGCGGCAAGCTGCTCGGCGATAGCAGCGCCATGGTCGGCGTTGGTCTGCCGCTCGGCAATCAGCTTGCCAATATCCCAGTAGAGCGCGACCAGTTCCTTGTTGACCGCTCTGAGGGCCTCGTACTGGGCTGAACGGATACGCTCCTTCACTTCTGCCAGAAGCACGGCGTAATCGGCAGGTAATTGCTTCGAAAGTTTGCTCATATTCCCAACTCCTCAAAATTCCCGGCTATCCGCTCCGCCAGTTCCACCGCTTTGTGAAGTTTATGCTCCAGCCTTTTTTCTAATGCCTCAATGTTTTCCATTCGGTTGAATCCTTGTTTTTCTTTTAAATTTTCGAAATTCCAAGAAATTCCAAGGCCAGTATACCTGTTTTCTGAAGAAAAAATGTAATGACATGTATAGTGTTCCCTATTTTTCGCTGACATTATTTGTGTTTTGTATTTGCATTACACAGGTTTTGCCTCCAGCCGTTTCCGCGCCAGCTCAACCGCTTTATGAAGTTTCTGCTCCAGCAGTTCGCGCTTCGGCAGTTCGGTCATGTATTCAGCTACCTTGATGCCGCTCTTATCCAGTTGCAACAGCTCTATCTGCTCGCTTGTTTTTCCGGCGCAGAGGATTAATCCCAGGGGTGTTTCTTCGCCGGGTTCCTTTCCATATTTTTCCAGCCAGCGCAGATAGAGTTCCATCTGGCCTTTGTAAGCCGGCCTGAATTTACTGAGTTTTAATTCAATGGCAATAAGCCGTTTGAGTTTGCGGTGAAAAAAGAGCAGATCAAGATAATAATCCTCATTATCGACTGTGATCCTCTTTTGGCGGGCAACAAACGAAAAACCGGCCCCAAGCTCCAGGATAAAGCTCTCCATTTCCCGCAGGATGGCCGTTTCAAGATCTTTTTCACTGTAAGTATCTTTCAAGCCCAGAAAGTCGAGAAAATATGGATCCCTGAAAACCAGGTCCGGTGTTAACCTGTCCTCCTCCCGCAAGGCGGCAAGATCTTTCTCGATTAGTTTTTCAGGCTTCTTTGATATGGCAGTGCGCTCATAAAGCATGCCATCAATTTTTTTCCGCAATGTCCGAACACTCCAGTGTTCTATCCGGCACATCTCGGCGTAGAAATCACGTTGGAGATCGTCTTTAAGAGTAATTATTTCAAGAAAATGGCTCCAGCTCAATTGTATCGACAGTGTCGAGACAATCTTCCTTTCAGGAAAAACTTCAGCAAATCGAATCATCCTTGATAGATTCCTGATGCCAAATCCATTGCCGAATTCTGGAACTAATTTTGCCGACAGTGTCGGCAAAATTGCTTCACCATATCCCGCCCGCTTTTCCTTCAAAATATCCTGGCGGATACGGCTGCCGATCTGCCAGTAAAGAATAGTCAAGCTGGCGTTAACCGCAATGGCAACATTATGCCTGGCAGTTTCAGTGAGCGAACGGATATCACCGATAAGATCGCCTGAAATGGACTTGTTGTATTCTTTTGTAATCTGCTTTCCCGTTTCCTTTTTCATATTTTGACAACCTCGCTGATAACCCCCTTGGTTTGAATTCCAGGGACATATTTCCAGAAGAAAAAAGGCAATAATAATATGTAGTGTTCCCTATTTTCCGCTGACATCACTTATATTCTGTGTTGCACTACACAGGTTTTACCTCCAGCCGTTTCCGCGCCAATTCAACCGCTTTGTGAAGTTTCTACTCCAGCCTTTTTTCTAATGCCTCAATGTTTTCCATTCATGTGAATCCTTGTTTTTGTTTTGAATTCTCGGGAGATTAGAAACCTGAATCAGAAATAGGACGACACATTTAATCGCTATTCCCGTAAGTTGCCTTGTCTTCAGCAACCGTTGTTTGTTTTGGACGCTCAGGCAGTTGAATATCTATATGAACCTTTGCCCCCAGAACCTCAGCAACCCTGCGCAACATGCTCAAGGAGTGGCCCTCATACGATGTTGATTCAAGACGGCTGATCTGCTGTTGAGATGTTCCCACCCTTTGGGCTAGTTCCTTCTGAGATAAACCCGCCTTTTTACGCAAGGCAGCTAACTGCAGAGCTACGTCCCAAGCCTCACCGGCCTTTTGGTAGCGTCTGACAAAATCAGGGTCTTTCAACTGTTCTTCAAGGTATCTGTCAAAATTAGTTTTTAGTTTCATACCGGATTTCTCTCCAGCCAATCAAGTTTTCTGTCCAAAGCAACCTTACGATCTTTTGAGGCAATCTTTTTTGCTTTGCTTCGAATCCCATGCAAAGCAATGATCCTCTTTCCCTTCATAAAAAATACAGGACACGGGAGTTTAACTTTCCAAGATGTCTCAGCTCAAAAAGGTCATCACCAATAGATTTTGAAAGAGGCGGCCTGTGATAATTCCTGTTTTGAAGTTTAGCAAGACCGGCCATTACTGCTGCAAAATCGTCAGGATCTGATTCCTTAAGGTCGTCGAGAAACTCCCGTACAGGACATCGCCCTGAACTTGTTTCATAAAACTCTATAGTAAATTCCATAATCAGTCAACATCAATATTGATGTATTTAAGCGCTCCTATAACTCTCTAATCGCCTTCATTTCATATTCCTCAATCAGTCCTTCATCGGCAAAGCTGAAGTAGCGGTTGTCTCCGATAATAATATGGTCAAAGAAACTGATGCCGGTCGCCTTCGCTGCCATCATCAGGCTTTTTGTAAACGCTTTGTCATCTTTACTGGGAGTTGCCGAACCGGAGGGGTGATTGTGGGCGACAATGATGGAAGGAGCGTTATATTTAATCGCGCTCTGCAAGATATCACGAATATAGGGATTTGCCCTGTCAACTGTTCCGTGATCGATATCAATAACATCTGATATTGCGTTTCGCCTGTCGAGAAGCAGCAGCATAAACCGTTCTTTTTTCAGATCCCTCATGAGGGGCATCAGGAAGTTCGCAACATCAGATGATTTTTTAATCGAGCCCTCGAGCGCTTTTTCTTCGCTTAACATTCGTCTGCCCAATTCGATGGCGGCTTTGATTTGTGCAATTTTCGCATCTTTCAGACCAAGAATCTCTTTAAATTCAGAAGCATCGATGCCGCTCATGGCGCGGAGCGATTTGTATTTGTGAAGCAGTTCTCTTCCAATGTCAACGGCGCTTCTGCCGGGTGTTCCTGTTCTGATTAAAATTGCAAGAAGCTCCGCATTGCTTAAGGTATGTTCTCCGTACTTCAGCAATTTTTCCCGAGGCCGGTCATCTTCCGACCAGTTACGGATTGAAACAGGATATTTTGCTTTTTCTTTCTTTTCCATTCAAAAAGCCAGCTCATCGGTGATCGATCGCCATGATAGAACATTTACCCCTGAACGTACCTGGTTTTCGTCACCGCCATAGACCAAATATTGTGGATCTTCAGATGATCCGGTAATTTTTCGCCACTTCCTCAAACCCGTAAAATAATCCCGAGTAATCGTCTGCCCCGACTTTATTTCTACGGGCATTAATGTATTCCCCTCCTCAATGAGCACATCAATTTCGGTTCCAAGGTTATCACGCCAGAAAAAGATATTTGAGGGCAAGCCGCGATTAAATCTATCCTTCAAGAGCTCGCCGATGACCAAACACTCAAACAATGAACCCCTCATCGGGTGTATTGAGAGATGGTCAATATTCTGTATGCCCAGCAGCCATGCCGCAAGGCCGGTATCATAAAAATAGATTTTGGGCGATTTTACAAGTCGCTTGCCGAAATTGTTGTAATGAGGATACAGCAAAAAGACAATGTAACTTGCTTCCAATACAGTTAACCATGCCTTTGCGGTATTATGGGAAATTCCGCAATCATTTCCCAGGCTGACTAAATTCAGCAATTGTCCTGTTCTTGCTGCACACATACGGACAAAACGCTGAAACGTGCTTAAGTCTTTAACATTTAAAATCTGCCGGACATCCCGTTCTATATATGTCACAATATAATTGGCATACCAGTTAGAAGGAGGTATGTTCCTGTCATAGATAGGAGGATATAATCCTTTAAACAATAATTCGTTCAGGTCATTAAAGGTATTCTTCTGGTTTTTTAGCTCACCCGTTGAAAAGGGCAACAACGGTACCAATCCGACTCGCCCTGCTAATGTTTGAGTGATCTTCGATAGTAAACCAAACTGTTGAGAACCGGTTAAAATGAACAACCCCTGGCGTCCATCGAGATCAATATTGGTCTGTATGTATGAGAGCAGAGCAGGACATCGCTGCACTTCATCCAAAAGTGCTCCATCGGGAAATCGCGCGAGAAAACCGCGCGGGTCTTCATTCGCAAATTCCAGCTGATCAGGATCTTCAAGGGAAACATACGGTTTATCGGGAAATGAATGCCGGGCCAATGTCGTTTTGCCGGACTGTCGCGGTCCCGTGATAGCAACAACCGGATAGCGTTTCTTTAATTCATTTAACGTTTTATGAGCTAAACGTGGAATCATGTATTTAACCTTAATAAGATTTATACAATTTGTCAATAGATTTTACATATTGTATAAACCTTTGCCGATCTCCTTTATTCCCCTAAAACTCCTACGTAGATTCCTACCCCTATTTTTTATTCCCTGAATTCGAACATCACCTTCTCGTAGGGTTCAAACATCATTTTATAAAGATCCATTGCATACCGGTCGGTCATTCCGGATATATAATCCGCGATAACCCTGCATTTATCTCTCCTGTCATCTGCCGTTTCGTAGCTGATTTTAAATGACTCGGGCATCATTTCAGGCCTCTTCTCCAGATGCTTAAAAATCCTCTGGATGATCAATTTCCCCTTCTCGTTCATTATGCACACCTGCGGTTTCCTATATACATTCTCGAGGAGAAATTGCTGTAGTGCTTCGAAATCTTCCATATCCTTGACCGGTGCGGCAACTATCGCAGCATCAATTCTACGGGCATCATCTACAGACGCTATCTTATAATTTGTCAAGTTTTCCGTGGTTTTTTCTATGACGGCAATATTTGTTTTTTCTATCAGTGTTCTAACGAGCAATCGTGCCTGTTTTGTTGTATCCAAGTCTTCAAAACCCCTGTATCTGTCCCTGCACTTTGCAAGAACTCTGTCAACAAAGGAATTGCCCAGATTTTTGATCTCCGGCATGGAAAGATAACCGGCATTCAATGCATCTTCAATATCATGCGCACAGTAGGCGAGCGGATCGGCAATGTTGACTACCTGTGCCTCCAGTGACGGCATCGGGAACTGCTTGAACTCGTCCGGGATGTCCGGATTGTCATAAACTGAATCATGGCGGGCTATCCCTTCCCTCGTTTCGTAACAGAGATTAAGGCCGTCATAGTCCCGGTATCTCTTTTCCAGTATATCCACGACTCTCAGGCTTTGCAGGTTGTGCTCGAATCCGCCGTTATCCTTCATGATTTCATTGAGCGTTTCTTCACCGGCATGGCCGAACGGGGTATGGCCGAGGTCATGCGCGTAAGATATTGCCTCGCAGAGGTCTTCATTCAATCGGAACGTTCTTGCCAGAGTTCTTGCGTGTTGGGCCACTTCAAGGGTATGGGTCAATCTGGTCCTGTAAAAATCGCCCTCGCTTATCAGGAAGACCTGTGTCTTGTACTGAAGATCCTTGAATGCCTTTGAATAGAGTATCCTGTCTCTATCCCTCTGGAAACAAACCCTGTAATCATCCTGTTCATCCCCGTGAAGGGTTCTCCCCATACTTTGAGAACTCTTTATCGCATACGGGGCCAAATTTTTCTCTTCTAATTCCTCAAGTCTCTCTCTTGTGTTCATTTTCATGCTCCCGATATTTGACAGCCTCGGAAAAAACCATCACTATTTACCACCAGCGACCTCTTGCCTGGTAGGTCTCGATAAACCTTTCGATAGAACGGTCATAGGTCTTTTCTACATCGTTGGGGAAAAAACAGCCGGGAAACTGACCCATTTTCCAGTGGTACTGCATACATTCACAACAGATGCCTTTTCTGCTGCAGGGTTCATAGCTGCAGTTGCATTTCGCCTTATTTCCCTCAACATTACATTCTTTCATCACTTCCCCTAAAATTATTCTTTGTAATTTGATCGACATCTTTTTTCGAAATTTTCATGCAACCCTGCCCCAATTGTATTATATTTTGAGACCTTTGCAAAACTGTAATTTTGGTCATTGCGAGGTGTCCCGAACGAAGCGAGGGAACAGCCGTGGCAATCTTATGAATTATCAATATGTTATGAGATTGCTTCGCTTCACTCGCAATGACAATATGGGCATTGTGCAAAGCTTTCATTTTATGACCTCTTTGAGCTTTTCGATGAGAACCGTATTCTGGTCATGTCTCTTCACGGCCACCCGGAAATAACGATCCTCCATCCCCTGAAAGGTACTGCAATCTCTTATTAATATCCCGCCTTGAGCGAGATGATCTCTCAGTTCCGTAGAGTTTACACTAATCCGGCTGTCCATGGAGACGAGAAGAAAGTTTGCCGCGCTGCTGTAAGTCTTAAAGCCGGGGATTTCGTTCAGGGCATTGCTTAAAAAGTCTCTTTCGGTAAGTATATATTGCCTTGTTTCCCTGATATAATCTGCATCAACAAGGGCTTTGACGACTGCTTTTTGCACCAGCGAGTTGACCGTCCAGGGAGGTTTATATTCCCTGATTTTTTTGACACATGGTGCGGAAGCCATTACATAACCTACCCGAAGGCCTGGGATTCCGAAAAATTTTGTCATAGACCTCAGTACGATCAGATTGGAAAACCTGAAAATTTCTTCTTTAACAGATTCCTCCTCAACAAAATCTATAAAGGCCTCGTCAATCACCGCAAGTGCCCCGGTTTCACCGGCACACGCTATAATCCTGTACAACTCATCCTTTGGAGTCAAAACACCGGTTGGATTTGCCGGGTTACAGAAATACACAATATCAAACCCTTCCCTCAAACGTTCGCAAAGGCGATCAATATCTACTGAAAAATTACTTTTATCCTCTGTCTGGAAATATGAAACTTTTGTCCCGACTGCTTTAAGGCCTTTCTCATATTCGCTGAAGGCAGGTGTGACAATAAGGGCATTTTCAGGTTTAAATACGACCGGTATCCAGTAGATAAATTCAGTCGAGCCATTCCCTGCAAGGATAGAATCCTGACCTATACCATGGTATTCCGACAATCCCGAAACAAGATCAAAAGAATCAATATCGGGATAATTTAAGATGGAATCAAATTCTTCTGTTACCGATTCCCGCAAGCCGGGAGGATAACCCAGCGGATTTATATTGGCACTGAAATCAATAATCGCATCTTCGTCGATTCCGTATATTCTAGACATCTCATTGACGTTACCGCCATGGTCTCTTTTCATCATCACACCATCCATAGAACAGTTATACAGGCAACGACCATCAAGAAAGATGAGACAAACATAATAATCCACGCCTTTTTTACATCCTCTTTATCCGTCTCTTTTATCTTGTCGCCAATCGTGGGTTTGTCGGCAACTTCTCCAAAATATTGAATTTTACCGCCGAGCTGTATGGAAAGGGAGCCGGCCACCGCGGCTTCAGGTATGCCGCTGTTCGGACTCGAGTGGTTGTGACCATCCCTTTTCATAATTTTCCAGGAATCCCTCCAGTTTAATCTCAAAATAAAAGAGGCCGCCACAATAATAACACCGGTAAGTCTTGCCGGTATCCAGTTGAATATATCGTCCATTTTGGCGGAAAACCAGCCAATATCCCTGTATCTTTCGTTCTTATATCCAACCATCGAGTCGAGGGTGTTGACCGCCTTATAGGTCATGGCAAGGGGGGGGCCACCAATGGCCAGGTAGAACAGAGGCGCCACGATGCCATCGGAGAGGTTTTCCGATACCGTTTCAATGACAGCCCTAAGAATCTCTTTCTCATCAAGGTTTCCCGTATCTCTTCCCACAATCATGGAGAGGTTCTTTCGTGCCTCTTCTATATTTCCACGGTTTAAGGAATCGATAACAGTTTTACTTTCATCGTAAAGAGACCGTGTTGCCAGTGTAAGAGAGGCGAGCAGAACCGATATAATCATACCGAACCAGAAGGTTATAAAGAAACTCCCTTCCACTATCGCCCATGTAACAAAAAAGGTGGGGGCAACCACTGCGAACCACAGAATGATCCCGGCTTTCTTTTCATCTATAAATCCCCCCTTACCCCCCTTTACTAAGGGGGGGATATTGCTTTCCAAAAATCTTATGAACTTCCCCATAATCACCACGGGATGCGGCAGCCAGCGGGGATCGCCGACGACGATGTCTACTATATATGCTCCGAAGAAAGATACTGGCGTCATTGTAGTTCACATTCCAATATATCAAGAAAGCAGTGCTGATCCCGGGTCACTTTTTCAGATTTCAAGATTTTTATTCTTTTCTTGAATATGGGACCCGATACCACCAACGTATGATATTCTCCGCCCTCTCCGGACATATCGACCCCCTCAACTTCTGAAATATCCCTGACGAAATCACGATCAATTCTGCGCCCAAGCCACTCAAACCCCAACAGATCTTTTTTGGTAGCTACAACAATGGCTTCGAACCCGGCTTCTATCAACTCTTCTATCAGGTCTTCCCTCTTCTTTTCCCCCCACAGTGGTAGAACGGCCTCCATCCCCGATTCTTTACTGACCCTTTCCACCCATTCCCTGTGCTCTTCGAGGTCGATATCTCCAAAAATACCTGTTTCAACCCCTTTATCTTTCAAGTCGGCAAGGGCCTTTTTAAATTCTTCTTCGTAAGTTTCCCATGAGCTTTTTGGCTGGACGATATGAAGCCCCATCGCCTGAGACTGCATTCGCAGGATATCTGTTCTGATACCGTGGGATCGGGATATTTCACCATCTTCGGCTACCATGTTTAAGAGATGAGTAACATGGAACTTTTCCATCACCCTGTAATAAGA
>JAUSPI010000158.1 GCA_030655775.1 Syntrophales bacterium | reverse complement strand
AGGAAACCATCTTTGAATGGGTGTTTTTGGAGCGAATTGAAAGTGTACCTGGTCAGCAAAGGATTCCCCGTTAAAAAACGGTAGGGCGCTTTCGAGCTTATCAAATATTCGTATCTGTTCTATTTGTTTATTCTTTAACGTTGAAAAAGGAAGGGGAATGGTATAATTTAGGGTTGGTTCCGCAACAATGCTAATTACCTCAAACTCGTCAAATAATATTTTATATGGCGCCTCTACGGTTACTGTTTCCATTTAGCCTTTAAAGCGGTTATTTCTGTGGTATTGAATGAATTCAGCCAATGGCAATCTGCTGTCAATTCTGTTCTTGATTTGGATATTTGAGCTTGAGATTATAACGGCTTTCAGGTTTTGATTGGGTATATCATCAAATTTTTCCGATATTATAATTCTGTGATTATCGGTTAAGGAAAAGTATCCTTTATCGAACGCGACATGGCAATGTCTGCACAAACAAAGGCCGTTCAAAACATGCGCTCTGTGCGGAATGGTTCCATCGGGAACATTGTCTGGCTTAATATGTGCCGCCTCAACAAATATTTGTCCGTTTACATCGCACCTCGGGACTGCACACATATATATGTAACGCATTAAATACTTGCGCATAATATAGGGTTTATGCTATAATCGGAACAGGTGTAGAAAGGAGGGCTGTTCCGATGAAGCGGATTGAGATTCCAGATGTTGAAACATTTCTGGCAGCAGTGGAAGATGAAATATCCCATACGGCCGAGAGTAGATATTACCACCGACTCCATGTTGTTCATCACGTTCTTAAAGGAGACAGCTGTTATGAAGCGGCTAAGTTTTACAACCACTCTCCCCGCAGTGTGGAAAACTGGATTCACCAATTCACAACCCATGGCTTTGCCGGACTATCAGAGGGAAAACGCCCTGGCCGTCCCGGTCGCATGTCGTTGTTCCAACAAAAAGAATTGCACCAACATTTATTGCGTTCACCCCGGGAATTCGGTTATGACCAAAACATATGGGATGGACTATTGCTTTCCCATCATATCCACAAACAGTTTTCGATACAGTTACAGGTTAGACAGTGTCAAAACCTTTTCCACCACTTGGAATTCACGCTACAGAGACCTCGGCGGCTGGCTGCCGAAGCTAACCCAGAGAAACAAGAACTCTTTAAAAAAAATTCCAAACATGGATGAAAGATCCCAGTATCGAGGTGTGGGCCGAAGACGAAGTTCATTTTCAAAGAGCCAGCAGTCTCATTCGCACCTGGGCTCCCAAGGGAAAACAACCCCGAGTCCTTTCCCCCTCTACCCGACAGAAAATCGGCTTCTTCGGCGCAGTCAGTCTGCGAACCGGTCGTCTCTTGACCCAACCGGCGGATCCTTTCAATACCGAAACGTTTCACGATTTCATCGTCTATTTACTGCGACATACCAAAGGGAAATTGCTTTTAATTCTGGACAATGTTTCTTATCACAAAGCTCGGGCTTTGAAAGATTTCTTCTCCAGAAATCAGAACCGAATCCAATTAGCCTTTCTGCCTCCCTACTCACCGGAACTCAATCCTATCGAGCGCATCTGGAGAATTACACGTCGTCGGGTAACACACAACCGTTACTTTCCCGACATGCAGAGCCTGGAACAAGCGCTTGTAAACCGGTTTGCCCAGTGGGACCATCCCAATGAAACACTTAGGATTTTATGCGCAAGTATTTAATGCGTTACATATAGTTGTTCATCAGGATATTTCAGGAGACTCGATGCCGTGACTCAGAAGATGACTCAAAAGGAGATCAAGGCGATCTTCCGGGAAACGGTGGACAGGCTTTTTGAAGACCTTCCGAGAAAAGATTGCGGGCTGGAAGACATCTCGATCAAAAAGATTAAAGCATTCCTTGCAGAATCAAATACTTCCTTCAAAATCAATAAGCGAAACCTTGTTTCTTTCCTTACCAGCCTTGGTATTTATAAAGACGGAGAAATCAATAATGCTGGCGTGTTGATGTTTGCGGCCAAGTCTGAGCAGTTCATCCGTTATTCGGAGGTCATTTGTGGCGCTTTTAAAGGGACAAACCGAAGTTATATCTATGACCGTAAGGATGTACGCGATGATCTTTTGATCCAGCTGAACGAATCGATGGGGTTTATTCGGAAACAGCTTAATGTTCGAAGCGAGATCCGTGGAATTAACCGGTATGACATTTACGAGCTCCCCCTAGACGCTCTTCGCGAGGCAGTGGTCAACGCAATCGTTCACCGGGACTACAGCATGCGGGGGACGAGTATCTACGTCGCGGTTTATGACGACCGCGTCGAGATCGAAAATCCAGGTGGATTTCCCGCAGGAGTCACACAAGAAAATTTCGGAAAAACATCGATCCGGCGAAATCTTATTCTTGCGGACCTATTTCATCGCATGGGGAAGGTGGAGCGCATGGGATCCGGGATCCGGAAGATGAAAAATCTTATGAAAGAGGCGGATTTAAAACCGCCCGTTTTTGAGGTAAGCACCTTCTTCCGAGCGACTTTTTACCGTGACCCTGAATATGCTCTAAAAAAGGTCGGAGAAAAGGTCGGAGAAAAGATCACTAAAA
>JAUSPI010000157.1 GCA_030655775.1 Syntrophales bacterium | reverse complement strand
AGATGATGATGATTTTGCTCATCAGACACGCTTCGAGGTTAAGCAGGCAATTGAAGAAGCAGAGGTTATTATTTTTGATCAGATATTGCTTTTGACGGCTCGGAGTATAGGAGGGGTAGTTTTGCCTGTCAAGGGGTATTTTTCATTTAAAAAAAGGGGGTGGTGATGCGGTTGGGCAGTGTATGTTGATTCGCTGCAGTCCTTGTTGAGCAGCCGGCTCACTTTTGGGACGAGTCGCCCGTCAGGAAGGCATTCTTGATCGCCATTCAGACAGACCTTTCCGGCACGCCTCTTTTTTACAATGCGTTATGCTTCGATGTAATCGTCCCATGAGTATTGAGGATCCCCATAGAAGTGATCGTCATGAACGGGGATCTGCGAGACGTCATCCGGGATGGATAGGGCAGCCGCACTGCCTGTAAAGTTCTTGATTTATTTTTTTGAACTGTATTTCTGACAGGAAGCCATTTAACTGTGTAATTTGTGACCAGGCTTGTTTTGTGAGGAATTCTCCCCCGAGTAATGCCGTAAAAATATTCCAAAAGTCACAGTGATTTGAAATATTTTTAAATATATCCAGCGCATCGCTTATCGAAACGCTCTCCTCTATTTTCTCCACAAGGGAAGCTTCGGTATAAAAAGTCTTCAAAATGTGGGCAAAAACAAATTTATTAATCCAGCTTATAAGGTTGGATCGTGCTAAGACTTTCCATGGAGCATTTTCACCATGATATTCGAATCGTACTGCCCGCCACCATAGGTCCACTTCCGCATCGAACTTAGAGCTTCTTGACGCAATTCGTTGAAGATGTTTGGCAACGGATTCAGTGTTGTTTAGTATAATATCAACAATAGTACTTTCCGAGAAGGTATCGACAATAGTTTTGCTTCTTAATATACCCTTGTCAAAGAATTCATTCAAATCTTGAAGTATTTGTTCGAGCAACTCAACCCAGTCATCCCTGTAGGATTCAACCTCATTCCTTCTTGTAATATGGGATAGTTCGGACCAGGTTTTAAGAGGGTTGTAAAGTTCACCCTCTTCCGACACATAAAGTACTGCGGTTGTAATGTTCCAGACAAGAAAGCTATCAAGGCCAAGAATCTTTGCTTTCTTTCTTGCGTTTTCAATTAAATCTGGATCAGTAACGGGAGTATCGGGCATTTTAAGTTCCCATCCCTGAAGAATTCTACCACTCGATTCCTCACCGTATAGTAAAACATCAGGGAAGAGGCTTCCCGATTCGTCCACAATGGTTCTTTCTCCACCGGCTCTTTTGATCGGCCTTCTCACTAACGATGAAATTCTATTTATTTCCGAGATAAGATCAATTGCCCAACTTCTTTCATTATACCTTGTTATCATAATGTATTTAAATTATATGCGTTTTGTTCAAATGTCTCGATAAGCCCTGTTTCCAAAATTGTTTCCGAAACTGCGGCACCTTTAATGCTGTCGTAGGCATCTTTTAACCGTTCTGTTGCCACCGCCATGTAATCAATTTTTTTCTTTTTAAAAAGATGAACTTCCCGGTTTTTCTCAATCCCAATAAAATTACGTCCTTCGAGAAGTGCTGACAAAAGAAAACTGCCGCTCCCAAAGGTATTGTCAAGAATGATATCACCTGGGTTTGTAAATGTTTTAACTAAGTATCTACCAAGCTCAACCGGCTTTTGTGTGGGATGCCAAACGTTACCTTCACTTTCAGATGTCTTGAAGTATACCACATCACACGGGTATCTCTGCCCGTCACTTTTGACGAGCACGGGTTTAAATTCGCCATAGCTTCCCGTAAACTGGTCTTTCCTTACGCCTTTGCTATATGGTTCTCCTCTATTCATCTGAGGATTATATGCGGGTTGTTGTTTATAGAAAATACATATATCTTCATATTTCCTAAGCGGTTGTTTTTTGCGTTAAGAAAATTTGTCGGTTTTGATTTTATCCACACAAACTTGTATTTGTACATTGTGGGGTTGCTCATGGTAAGCATAGCTGTGAATACACCTTGTGCCGTGAGTGCTATGACGCCACGATCCTTAATGATTCTCCTGTATTCCTTCCATAAAAGATCCAAGGGGATCACGCTGTCCCACTTGTTCTGGGTGGTCCCGTAAGGCAAATCGCAGAGGATCATGTCTATTGATTTCGAGGGAATATCTTTCATGACATCCAAACAATTTCCCTCAATTAATGTATTTAAAAATGTATTAATTCGTACTTCTTTCGCAGAGTTACGCTTTTCTTCTTTTCCATTTGTTCTTTCCCACTTTTTTCGGGCTTCTATTTTTCCCTTAGCACCGACAACTTCAGCCACCATAATAGACTTCATATCATCCCTCTAATAATATTACGTTGGTTTTATTTATTTTTAGATTTTGCCATTTCCAAGGTCAAACGGTTCTCTTAAAAGTCTATCGCAATTTTCATTATAGAAAACTTACTTGTGGATCAGCGTACTCTGCCTCCGCCCTCTCAAAAGCCGACCTTGTTCTCATGTCGTAGGCTTTGATATAGTTCCACGCACATCTGACAAGAAATAAATCGTTATCCGAGAAGTCGTTATAGTTCAGAGAACCCCGTTTGATTTTTTTTGGATTAAGGTAACCTGC
>JAUSPI010000156.1 GCA_030655775.1 Syntrophales bacterium | reverse complement strand
GTCACCCAAAATCATGTCCTGAACTTGTTTCAGGATCATTCAGGGTCTCTAACTTACTGAGATAATTAGATGCTGAAACAAGTGAGATCCTGAAACGAGTTCAGGACGACAAATGGTGCAGTTTATGACTTTTTACGAGACCATCATTTTTGCAAAGCTAAAAAAGATGGTTTTGTATCTTGTCATTCTGAATTTATTTCAGTATCTCAGGAGACCCTGAAACAAGTTCAGGGTGACATTTGTGGTATTGTTCAGGGTGACGAAGAAACCATCAATCATTGATGACAGGAGGAATAAGGGTATTCTGGCATACCTATAATTCCCTCTCCTTTGGTGGGTTCCACACATATTCCCCTCCCTTAATGGGAGGGGTTAGGGGAGGGTGACAGGGGAACAAGACAAATTTTCACCCCCACCTTAATCCTCCCCCATCACGTGCAGCGCAGGCGCTTGCGCCGCGTGAGGGGGAGGCGAGAGATTAAGATGCCCCGCCTTGTAGGCGGGGTAATTTACTTAAAAAGAGTTTACATTCGATGAGGTATAAGCTATCAATTGTGGCAAATTATTATGTCGTGTCATGTATCAAGTGTTTTCCCCGATCGGGGTCGAGGACAAGGATGTGAAAGAAAGTTGAACGCCACCAATGTCATTCCCGCGAACGCGGGAATCCAGTGTTTCTGGCTACTTCGGCGCTTCTGGATTCCCGCTTCCGCGGGAATGACGGCCATCTTTGCGACATTACATAGATGACAGGACATTAGTGTTAAAAGAGGAGTCTGTTATGGCTGTTTCCCGAAAAATTGAAGGTTTTATATCCCAGTCTTCCTGGATAAGGAAGATGTTTGAGGATGGTGTCAGACTTAAAAAAGAGTACGGTGCAGAGAATGTCTTTGACTTCAGCCTTGGGAATCCCAATGTCCCCCCGCCTGCGCGTTTTAAAGAAGTACTGCGAGAGATTGCCGGAGAAGATATTCCCGGGATGCATAGTTATATGCCTAATGCCGGTTATCCGGAAACAAGGGAAGCCATCGCAGCGTATCTCACCAAGGAGCACACCGTTTCCCTTTCTGCAGAACACATTATTATGACATGCGGGGCAGGAGGTGCGCTAAACGTAATTTTGAAGACCCTTCTCGATCCGGGAGATGAAGTGCTTATCCCTACCCCATGTTTTGTTGAATACAAGTTTTATGTAGATAATTATGGTGGCGTTACTAAGCTCGTGGAAACTAAGAATGACTTTTCACTTGACCTTACGGCGTTAGAAAATGCCATAACGGGAAAAACAAAAGTTGTTTTGATAAACTCACCCAACAATCCCACAGGAAAAGTTTATGACGAAGAATCGATAAATGGGCTGGCGGATTTACTCGATGAGAAGGGCAGGGGATACGGAACAAAAATTTACCTTGTTTCCGATGAACCATACAGCGCAATTGTCTATGATGGTGTAAAGGAGCCGAGTGTGCTAAAAGCGTATAAAAACAGCATTATAGCAACTTCTTATTCGAAAACTGTATCCATCCCTGGAGAAAGGATAGGCTTTATAGCAGCAAGTCCGGAACTTTCCGATCTTGAAAAGATTATGAGCGGCATGGTTCTATGCAACAGGATACTCGGTTTTGTCAATGCACCCGCCCTGATGCAGAGGGTGATAGCAAAGATGCAGGGAATAAGGGTTGATGTAGAGGAATACAGAAGAAAGAGAGAACTGCTCTGTGAAGGCCTTTCGTCTTTGGGATACAGATTTGTCAAGCCTGAGGGAGCATTCTATCTATTTCCGAGTACACCTATAGAAGATGACATCGAATTTGTCAGGTTGCTGCAGAAGAAGAACATCCTGACCGTTCCCGGCACCGGATTCGGAAAACCCGGGCACTTCAGGATCGCCTATTGTGTTGATGATGCTACCATTATTAACTCGATGAAGGGGTTCGGCGAAGTGATATCTTCGCTATAGCCTTCCCGATCAGGCACAGAGAGCCAGGATCTCTTCGATTTCCTGTTTGCCGATTGCCCGGTGTTCACCGAGTTTTACGCCGCGTTGTTCAAACCGTTCGGCAACGGTCATACAGTCAGATGGAGTAATGTTATAATCGCTCAGTCTGGTAGGCATTCCGACACTTCTGAAGAATTCAACCGTTTGGGTAATTGCGGCATCGATCGTTTCGTCATGGCCGAGGCCTTTGATTTTCCATACGCGCTGTGCATACTGAACAAGCTTTGGACCTTTTTGCTGCTTCTGGTGCTGCAGGACCGCAGGTAGTACAATAGCCAGGGACTGACCGTGATCGAGTCCATGAAGCGCCGTAAGTTCGTGGCCTATCATGTGAGTTGACCAATCCTGAGGAACACCGCAGGCAATTAAGCCGTTCAGGCCATGAGTGGCACACCATACGAGGTTGGCCCGCACGTCATAGTTGTTTGGGTCTTCTAAAACTTTCGGAGCTTCTTCGATAAGCGTCAACAGAATGGCCTCGGCCTGTCGATCTTGCAGGGGCGTGTTCGCATCATATGTCAGGTATTGTTCAAGAACATGGACGAAGGTGTCTACGATGCCGTTGGTGATCTGACGTTCGGGGAGTGAGTATGTTGTTTCGGGATCCAGAATTGAAAATTGCGGGTAGACATGTTTGCTGGAGAACGGCAATTTTTCCCGGGTTGATTCGCGTGAAATAACGGCAATCGAGTTCATCTCCGAACCCGTGGCAGGCAGGGTTATTACGCACCCGATGGGTACAGCGGAAGTGACAGGTGCTCTCTCGCCGAGGATATCCCATGGGTCGTTCCCCTCGTATCTGATAGCTGCGGCGATAAACTTTGTGGCATCCAGTACGGAGCCTCCACCTACCGAGAGGAGAAAATCAACTCCTTCGATTTTCGCTTTTTTTACCGCCTCCATGCAGGTTTCATAGCGTGGGTTTGGCTCGATGCCGCTGAACTCGACAACCGAATGTCCCTTCAGCGCGTCCATAACCTGATCATAGACACCATTTTGCCGGATAGAACCACCTCCATAGGTCATCATGATTGTTTGATCCATTTTTACCAGGTTTACCAGCTTCGCTATGGTTCCCCTGCCGAAAACAACTTTGACCGGATTGTGATATACAAAGTTAAGCATGGTTTTGCATCGCTCCTCTCAAGAAGTGAAAGCTGTGTGCTGAACAGAAAATCTATCCAATAGTTAATATCTGATGGTCTCGTAAAAAGTCTTTTTTTGTCGCCCTGAACAATACCACAGTCACCCTGAACTTGTTTCAGGGTCTCCTGAGATTCTAAGCGAGATTCTGAAATAAATTCAGAATGACAAGAGTGGATGCTGAAATTGATCCTGAAACAAGTTCAGGACATGGTTCAGCATGACAAATGGTGCAGTTTATGACTTTTTACGAATGCATCAATATCTGATTCTGAAATCTTCAAATTCTTCCGTATAAATTTCTTCGATAATTTCAATATCTGTGACTGTGGCAAAAGGCGGCCCTTTTCTGCACCATTCAATCATTGTGTCGACATTCCCCTTTTCCCCCTCAAACACCGTATCAACCCTTCCATCCGGGACGTTTCTGACCCAACCTGTCAGGTTGAGAGAGTCGGCCTTGCTTTTTGTTTCCGCCCTGAAGAAAACACCCTGGACCCTGCCCGTAACAAAAACATGAACTTTTTTCATAACCATTTATTACTCAACCTATTCAGAATGGAAATAAGAGAGCTTTGAAAAATGCCCTCTTTCTGTCATTCCCGCGAAAGCGGGAATCTATAACTAATTGAGAATACTGGATTCCCGTTTTCACGGGAATGACAATTTAGGCTATTTCCGGCAAAATTCAAAGGTCTCAATAACTGAATCCCCGATCAAGTCGGGGATGACCATTAATGCTAAGTTGCATTCATTTTACCCTTGTAGACAGGCGAGGACGCCTGTCCTACCCCTGTGGTATATTTCAAACTTTCCCAACAAACTTTAAAAACTCCTCCTCATCAAGGACAGGTATACCCAAATCTTTTGCCTTATCATATTTGGACCCCGGAGATTCTCCCGCAACAACATAATCGGTTTTTTTCGTAATGGATGACGAAACATCACAACCCAGGGATTCAACGATTTCCTTCGCTTTGTTCCTGGAAAGGCTCTTCAAGGTACCTGTAAAAACAAAGGAGCTTCCTGAAAGAGCATCCGATTCTTTTGAAATGGTTTCCTTAGGTTTAACGCCGGCCTTCCTGAGTTTTTCTATTACTTTCTGGTTAGAGGTTTCCCTGAAAAACTCTGTTATGCTTTCCGTGATTTCGGGTCCGATTCCGTTTATTGTTTGGAGCTTTTCTTCAGTTGCGTTTCTCAGGTTATCAAGATTTTTAAATTCTCTGGTCAGAATCCTGGCGATATGTTCTCCTACATGCCTTATTCCCAGAGCGAAGATAAGCTTTTCAAGAGGCGGGTTTTTCGATTGTTCCAGCGCTTTAAGGAGATTCGTTGCAGATTTATCCGCCATCCTTTCAAGCTTTGTCAATTTTTCCTGAGTCAGGTAGTAGAGATCTGCAGGATCCTCTATAGTTTTTGTGTCTAATAGTTGTGAGACCAGCTTTTCTCCCAGTCCCTCTATGTCCATGCCGCCTCTGGAAGCAAAATGTCTTATATTTTCCCTGATCCGGGCAGGACAGGCAAAGCCGATACACCTGTGGGCGACTTCACCTTCAAGCCTGACAATTCTGGAACCACATTCGGGACAGTTAGCCGGTATCCTGAAAAGTTTTTCGCCGCCGCTTCTCTTTGATTCGATAACCTTCACAACCTCCGGTATTACATCTCCGGCACGCTGGATGATGACCGTGTCGCCAACCCGGATATCCTTTTTGTCTATCTCGTCCTGATTGTGGAGGGTGGCCCGGCTGACCATGGCCCCGCCCACACTGACCGGTTTCATCAGAGCCACGGGGGTGAGCACCCCTGTTCGTCCAACCTGAACCTTGATATCCTCGATTACTGTTGTTTCCTGGGAGGCAGGAAATTTACACGCAACGGCCCATCGGGGGCTTCTCGAAACAGCACCAAGGCGATTCTGGACATCAAGTGAGTCAACCTTTATAACAACGCCGTCAATTTCGTATGGGAGTTCGTTTCTGATGCGAACCATATCATGGTAATACTCAATACATTCACCGACATTTTCTGCCTGTTTGATATGAGGATTTACCTTAAACCCCCATTTTGAAAGGGTTTGCAGAACCTCCTGGTGTTTTTGAAAGGATTTTCCTGTTAGAGCTCCTATCCCATAGCAGAAGATGTCAAGTGGCCTTTTTGCTGTTATCCTGGAGTCAAGCTGACGGAGAGAACCTGCTGCCGCATTTCGTGGATTGGCAAAAGGAGGATCACCTTCATTCAGTCTGCGCTTGTTCAGTTTTTTGAATGCATCAATCTCTATATAAACTTCTCCCCTTATCTCAATCTCCTCGGGGATGGGGGCATCTCTGTTTTCTGTTAATTTCAGGGGAACGGAGCGCATGGTTTTTATATTCTGAGTGACGTTTTCCCCCACACTTCCGTCTCCTCTCGTCAATCCGGCCGTCAGAATGCCCTTTTCATAGATCAGGTTGACGGCTACACCGTCAAGCTTGGGTTCTATAACAAAGGGAAAATTCTCACTGCTGTGCAAGAAACGCTTTATGCGCTCATCAAATTCTCTTATATCTGCTTCGGAAAAGGCATTTGAGAGGCTTAACATGGGGGTGAGATGAGTGACTGTATTGAACTTTTCAAGAGGAGTTGCCCCAACACGCTGGGTGGGAGAGGCTGTGACGTCAATGTAATCTGAAAATTTTCTTTCCAGAGCGATCAACTCCAGCATAAGGCCGTCATATTCCGCGTCAGATATCTCGGGGTCATCAAATCGATAGTACCGTTCGTTATGATGAATGATCTGATTTCTCAGATCTTTTATTCTTTTTATGGCAAGTTCTTTTTCCATTATTTGACGAGTTTTAGATCAGGTTTCTTTTTGGGGGGTCTTTTGTTGCCCGGGTGACCTTTACGAGAACTGAGAATATGTTCATTGAAGATCTGGTTTTTTGCCCTGACAGAATTGATAATAAAAAAGATGATCACCGATTTTTCCCATTCCTTGCCGGTATCAAATTGTTGCATCCTCAATTTATACTTTTTCCACAAACTGTTGAGTGAGGCCTCATCCAGTGCAAGAATTTTTTCGGCAATCCTGTTTAAAGTTGATTCCACTTCCTTGACTCCTGTTCCATCTTTGATGTGAAATATTATATGTCTCTACACGAAAAGTCAAATCGAAAGCATGAATAAACGTTAAGCGATCAGCAAACAGTTTCCAGTTTTGTGTTTAACCGTTGGTTATTGCTGAATACGGATGACTAAAAGCCCTAAAATAGACATTGAAAATAAAGTCTGTCCTCCCTATCCCGTAGGACAGCCGTCTCGGCTGTCTAAGCGATTCACCATTATGGACAGGCGGGACGCCTATCCTACTGTGTTGGAAGGGTCAATGTCTATTTTGGGGAAAAGCAAAACTCTTGCAAACAATACTCTATTTGTGTTATATCGACATAGTTCTTTCCAGTTTTCCGGAGGTTTCTTAAATGAAAATAGGGGTTATTTCGGACACGCACCTTAAAAGTTACGACGACAGACTCGGGATAATCATGGAGGATTATTTTGGTGATGTCGGTTTGATCTTGCATGCAGGAGATCTGGTTGATATCAGTATTCTTGATGCGTTTGATGGGAAAGAAGTAAAGGCGGTCTGCGGTAATATGGATCCGCCTGAGGTGAAAAAATTACTCCCTGATAAACTGGTTCTTGATCTCAATGGTTATAAGGTAGGTCTGATTCATGGTTGGGGTATACCTTTCGGTATAGAAAAAAAGTTGAGAAAAAAATTTGGTGATATAGATTGTCTGGTTTATGGACATACTCACAGGGCTGTCAATATGGTCAAGGACAATGTTCTTTTTTTTAATCCGGGATCAGCTATTGACAAGAGATTCTCAGAAAATAATACAATCGGAATACTTGAAATAAGCGATAAAATCACAGGGGAAATAATAGAACTTAAATACTAATAGTAGAGAAAAAACGCTTCAAAATGAAAAAAATATTTGCTCCCTGGAGAATGGAATATATAAAGAGCGATAAACCAAAGGGATGTATTTTTTGCAAGGATTCAATCAGAGATGATGAATTTGTCCTTCATGAGAAAGAATATTCCTTCGTTATGATGAATAAATATCCTTATATTAATGGACATTTATTAATCGCTCCTTTCAGACATGTAAGCAATCTGGAGGATCTGACTTCTGACGAACAAATGGAAATATTTGATATCCTTGGTATCTCGGTAAAAGCTTTGAAGGAAACAATGAAACCCGAAGGATTTAACATAGGAATGAATCTGGGAAAGGTTGCAGGAGCAGGGGTAGATGACCATATTCATGTGCATGTTGTTCCGAGATGGAATGGTGACACCAACTTTATGACGGTTTTGGGGGAAACAAGGGTTATTCCTGAAGATATTAAAAAAACGCTGGAGGTATTATTA
This sequence comes from Syntrophales bacterium, assembly GCA_030655775.1. NCBI lineage: Bacteria > Pseudomonadati > Thermodesulfobacteriota > Syntrophia > Syntrophales > Syntrophales bacterium. The sequence goes on along the minus strand of JAUSPI010000156.1, from coordinate 675 downwards.
CCGTATTTTAGAAATTAAAACAGGAGGTCAAGAATGAAGCTTTTTTACACTATTATTATTACGGTTGTTTTGTTGCTTGTGGTGTCGTTTTCGGTGCAAAATACTGCCGAGATTCAGCTTAAATATTCAGTTCTTAATTGGGCTGTAAGTGAGTCGATGCCTCTATATTTATTAATTTTCATATCATTCTTTGCGGGAATAATTCTTGCAGGATTTTTGGGAATAGTAGAAAGGTTCAGGTTGGCAAGGGTAGCAAAAAAATTAAATAAAAAGATTAAAAAGTTGGAAAAAGAGTTTGGTGCAGGCGAGAGTCTTACGGCTGTAACGGAAGCTGAATCTTCTGACGAATAATTATAATTGGTGACCTCACCCGCTTTTTCGAGTTGCCCTTGGTCGCTTTGTAAGAAGTCATAAAGAGTGTACCATTTGTTATGCCGAACTTGGTTTAGTATGAGAGCTTTGAATAACTATCATTATCTGTCATTTCGACCGTAGGGAGAAATCTTAACAGATGCGAATCATTAAGATTTCTCGTCATTAATACTCCTCGAAATGACAAAATTCAAAGGTCTCAGTATGAGAGCTTTGCATAATACCAATATTGTCATTGCGAGTAAAGCGAAGTAATCTCGTAACATATTGACAATTCATAAGATTGCCGCGTCGCTAAAGCTC
>JAUSPI010000155.1 GCA_030655775.1 Syntrophales bacterium | reverse complement strand
CCAGTGATAAAATGATTTCCCAGAAATATGTTAAAACCCATCTGGATATAGGTATCGATGCTCTGCTGGAACTGGCTAATCTTGGAGAATCGGTCAAGCATATGCGATTTTGAGTAAAGCCAATTGGGTGGGGAATTTTATGCAAAGCCGCGCAAAATACGCCTTTTATCGGGCGGGAGTTGACCGGACGAGTCAAATCCGTTTTTGCAAAATCCAGTTATATACGTTTACAGGATTAAGCTTTCCATCGGAAAAGCATGTCAAATAGTATGGCAAAAAGACGGATCACTTTTAGATGGTTTTTTATAACAAGGGAAAGGTGAGTCGCACACTATTTGCCATGCTTCCTCCGGGAAATTTTCTCTTGACTTCAGATAATTTCTATCGTAAAATAATTTCAAATGAAGACAAAAGTCTAAATAGTGAGAATACGGTTCGGGGACGAGAGCAGAAAATTTATGAAGCGCCTGTATCCAGAAAGGATTAATTCGGCGTGAGTGAGGCCGTCAAATCATATCAGGAAATGCTGACTCTAAAGCGTTATAGTCAATCTACTGTTAAATCCTATCTAAACGCTTTTAACCGGTTCGCGTTGCACTTTGGAGAAGATCGCATCGCTAATTTGGACAAGTCGGACATCCAAATGTATCTTTCAGATAAAATAGTTAAGCAGAACTTATCTCCTTCGCTTCAAAATCTTCAGATCAATGCAATTAAATTCTACTATGAAAAAGTTCTCGGCCGCCCCTCTGAAATCTATAACCTGCCCCGCCCCAAAAAAGCTTCTTCTTTACCAACCGTACTTAGCGAAGAAGAAGTAGTTTCAATCTTGAAAACAGTGGATAATCTCAAGCATAGATGTCTGTTATACCTTCTTTACTCGGCCGGATTACGACTCGGCGAGGTCGTCAACCTCTCGGTTACCGATATTGATTCAAAACGAAACCTGATTTTTATTCGGGCAGGGAAAGGTCAGAAGGATCGAACGTCACTTCTCTCACAGACGACTCTTAATCTTCTACGCACTTATTACAAAGAATTTCATCCGACTAAATATCTGTTCGAAGGGCAGGACGGCGGGAAATATTCCCCGCGTAGCGTGCAGGCAATCTTCAAACGGACATTAGCAAAATCGGGCGTCCGAAAACAGGCAACGGTTCATACCCTGCGGCATAGTTTCGCCACGCATTTGCTTGAAAGAGGAACCGATTTGCGATATATCCAGGAACTTCTCGGCCATACCAGCTCAAAAACGACGGAGATATATACCCATGTCAGTCAAAAATCACTTGGGAGGATTCGCAGTCCGCTGGATCAGATCAAACATTCGACTCCGCAAGGAGCGCTTCAGACAGGAACGAAATAAACGACATATGTCGTATAACAACCCAAATAGGATGGCTAAACGAAATTCGTTAAACCAATAGTTATGCGGCATGCTAGATAAGGAGAATCTATGAAGAAGGTATTTTATGTCATCCTTGTTCTTTCGCTGAGCTATGCAAAACTAATTTCACAAATCGAGGGTAAGATGGAAGACTACTCACCAACCGCAACCCAATGGTTACTTAACGCAGTGGGTGATTCCGGGAAAACTGCAATCAAGTCAGTCTACATGATCTACTGTAAGAAAACTGCCTCGAAAGGAAGCGGCTTCCTTTTGAAGGATGGTCCCATTATCACCAATGAACATGTAATTCGTGACTGCCAAGCAAACGACATCATTGCTATTTCACCAACAGGTGTAAAGTTTGCTATAAAGGACGTCAAGATTGACACTGCAAGAGACCTTGCCGCTCTTATTCCGCAACAAAAGCTCTCCGATGGAGTCCTTTTGGGAGATGACGCTGACATATCGGCGGGCGAGATTGTTTGGACCTGGGGATACCCGTTAGGGTATAATGGTCCAGCTCCTTTGCTCTCTGTCGGCTACTTGTCAGGGTTCAAAGCTTACAAAAATAACCAGACGTCAAGTAACCTCGTCAAGCATCTTGTAGTGAACGCTGCGTTTAATTCCGGCAACTCCGGCGGGCCGTTGTTTCGAGCTAACAGCGACAAAGTTATTGGCGTTGTCGTGAACAAGGCGCTTCCGCTTTTCACGCCATTCGTGAAATCAGCAGTCGAGGCTTTTTCTAAACAGAGCTCAGGATTCCAGTTTTCTGGGACAGATGCGAGCGGAAAGCCGATAGAAATGTCAGAAGCTCAGATTGTTGCTGAAATTGTGAAATCACTTCGTGATATGTCACAGGTAATGATTGGGGAAGCGATATCAGTCTCGGAGTTAGAGGCATTCCTGAATGGGAACGGAATTACCTTCTCAAAATGAACGTCAGATGCTCGCATGCCGTATAACAGCACAAACCACGACACTCGCTTTGTCGAAAAGGAGTATTGTGGTCGTTCCATCCCGCCCCGGGGCAAGTATTGAATGTGTTATTTGCAAATTACCGGGGCGGTACGGCGTGGTTTGTGTGAACGTTATGCGAAACCGCAATCCATAAATAACTGAGGACAACCCAAATGAAAGAGATATTTCAGGCAGTTCACTCATCGGAACTTGAATCTTTCCTCACACGGCTAGGACTGTTCGACAGATTCAAGGCTGGCGACATAAAATGTCATTCCTGCGGTGATGTAATCGCAGCAGACAACTTCAAGGCTCTGACTCGAAAGGGGAACCAACTCCTTTTCTCCTGTAACAAGGAGAATTGCCTTCTTTTACTTGCATCAGGAGAGGAGGCAAAACAATGATCGACTTTTTGATTGAACTTGTTAAACAGTACGGATTATGGGTTCTCGCTGTTGCTTTCATCGTTTTCCTACTTCGAATCCTCTTGGATGAGGACAAGTCATCTGTTTGGCGTGCAAAGTTCTATAAAGCGGCATTTAGTCTTACTGGACAACGAGACAAAGAGAAGAAGTTTATCTCCAACGATGCAAAAGGAAAACTGAATCTTGCAAGACGGGCTATGCACTTCGGTCAATCAATTCTCCCCAAAGCAGTCGAAGTGGTGTGGGTTCATAATGATTCTCCGGGTGCATACGATCTAAAGGATGGTGAGTTTGTCGTCAAGCTTGACCCTTCTGAGCGGCAAGAGAAGAACATAGCAACCCTCGCAACGATTCTTGTCCAAAAGACTACACTCCAAGGTATTCGTCACTCAGTAGACAAACCCATTCAAGTCGCCATAGATATGAATCTAGTCAAGAACCTTTTGAAGGAACTTGGACAGAGAAGTGTATTTGATTGGTTCGTCACGAATGAATATCAGCTTACCGTCAACGCTGATGCTGACTGCAAACGACGTAATGAACAGCTCCTCGCAATCGACGAGAGAGGACTATTTACACGCATGTTGCTGGTCGAACTGGATGAATTCAGCAAGAAAGTCTACGGAATGGCTCCGAAGCCAACAATGGCACAGGAAGTTGCTGGTCTTATTGACTTCCTATTTGTTTTGGTGACGAAACAACCGAAGCAGCTTGTTCCCCTCGATTACGTAAAGACCTACTTTAGAATTTATTTTATCCTTGTGGCTAAAACTAACAAAATTCTTACTGGTGGTATAGGTCCATATGTGTTTGCCATGAACAACGCTCTGAAGAAGAACTTGGGAACTGTCTACGTTCTGTCATACGACAAGGACTGGCTTGGAGAAGCCGATTCGACTGCCCTGGAAGAATTCAATCGCAAGGTCAAGGAACTGGAAAAAGAATTATCTATTAGGACTATTGCTATTCAAGATTTCAAACTGGATTATTCCTTTATTGACCAAGAAGGAAAAAGACGACATGCTACTTGCATTAGGTACAAAGCTCCATCTAAACACTGAGAAAGGCGGCCTCTCAAAACATGCCCAACATAGACGATCCATTTTAAAATGGAGTATTGGTGTCGATCTATTGCTTTTACCACATTGTGTAAAACCAGTCAAATGAAAAATCAAAAGAGCCAGGTTTTAATCCGCTATTTTGATTAAATTGAAAACAGATGATTAGACCGCTGAAATAACAGACAAAGAAACCGCCTACCAGAAAATCACCGAATTGGGTGATTGGCGAAGTTATAGGGTTTGATGAAGGAAGAACTGAAAGATATCAAAGAAAGTCTGGCGGAGATGCGATGAAGGTGTCCTTGGAAATACTGCTCCAGTCTGGGGAAGGTCAATATGTCGAATACAAGAGCTGCCTCGACCGCACGAAGAACAAAATCACCAAATTGCGATCATTGAAGTCGGTTGCAAAAGACCTTGCTGTTTGCCTGGCAGAGTTCGCTAATGCGGACGGCGGAACACTGCTTCTCGGGGTGGAGAATGACGGTTCCGTTTCAGGATGTCCATACACTCCGGAACAAGTTGAAACGATCCGGCAGATGGCTGCCGATTCTTGGAAGAAGGCTGTCCCGTGTCAACTGGAAAATCTTGCGCATCCAAATGGAGCAATCATAGGGTTTGAAATTGAGGCACAAGCCGACGTGTACACCCTAACCGACGGGCGCACGCCCTATCGTAACAACGACCAAACGGTTTGGTTTTCCGCCGAGATGGTCAAAGAACTCAAACGATCCAAAGCAAGCACACTTGTCGAGCGGATGATTACAACCCATGGAATCTCTGAACTCGACACATCTTTATTGCAGCGCTTCCGCTCGAAGGTCGGCGCTTCTATCTCGCTGAGTGATGACGAAATTTTAATTCAGCACGATCTTGCCGTTCGGAATGGAACCGGAGTGAAACTCACGCTTGCGGCGTGCCTGCTCTTTGGCAAAACCCCGATGACGCGCTTTCACGAGCGGTGTGGCATCAACTTTCGCCAGTTCGATGGAATCGTTGCCCTAACTGGTGCAAAGAACAATGAGCGCATAGATGTTACCAAAGAGCTTCCATTGCCGCTACTCATCGAGCAGATGTTTCAGCTTATCCACGAAAAGATTAGAGTTTCCCGGAAATTACGTGATTTATTCTTTGAGGAGCGTCCTGAGTATCCCACCTTTGCCTGGCAGGAAGCCCTCGTGAACGCGGTTGCCCATCGCGATTACTCGTTGCGGGGTAGTGAAATTGAAGTGAGAATGTTTGATGATCGGCTCGAAGTGAAGAATCCAGGGTTGCCACCAGAGCCTGTGACAATTGAAGATCTGCAACAGCGCAAGCCGGTTCATGCGTCAAGAAATCCAAGAATCATGCGGGCGCTAAAGGTGTTCGGTTTCGTTCGCGAACGAGGTGAGGGTTTACCGAGAATATTTGAAGAAACGGAAGAATCATACTTACCAGATCCGGAATTGACGGCGGAGGGAAGCTTCTTTAAACTTGTTCTAAAGAACACACCGATCTATGATGAAGAAACGATGAAATGGTTGCAGAACTTTCCACTGGATAGAATGACAGCACGGCAGAGGCGCATCCTAGCTGAAATCTACCAAAGCGGTAAAGGATATTTTGTGCTCAGTGATTATGCGCGAATTAATCATGTCGATAAGGAAACGGCAAAAAGAGATATCCGCAGTTTAATTGAAAATCATAGTATTGAGG
>JAUSPI010000154.1 GCA_030655775.1 Syntrophales bacterium | reverse complement strand
AGTTAAGAGTGTAAAGTGAACTAAAGTGAGCTAAAGTGCCTAAAGTTAAAGAATGCGCTTTCAGCGCAGCCTGTTTCTAATTTGACCGCGCCGAAGGCGTGTACATTAACTTTAGCTCACTTTAGGCACTTCAAACTTTAGACACTTTTGGGGTTGCGGCTTTGCCTTTGTGCCTCAAGCTATTGGCTTTAGCCGATAGCGAGTTTTCCTATCCTTCCTTTTCCAGTTCAAAGGTGTCATGAAGAACCGTAACGGCCAGCTCTGTATATTTGGCCTCTATAACACAGGATATCTTTATTTCTGAGGTGCTTATCATCATGATATTTATTCTTTCATTTGCGAGGGCGGTAAACATCCTTGATGCAACTCCTGCATAACTCCTCATTCCGACACCTACTATGGATATCTTTGAAATATTTTCATCATATTCGACTCTTTCCGCTCCCACATCTTTGGCTACTATTTCAAGTATCTCCTTAACTTCGCTGATGTCTTTTCTTGAGACTGTGAATGTCAGATCAGTATAACCCTCAATACTTACGTTCTGAATGATCATATCAACCACTATATTTTTGTCCGAAAGCGGGGTAAACAGGCGTGCTGCTATACCCGGCCTGTCCGGAACATGAACAACTGTAATTTTTGCTTGATCTCTGTCGTATGTGACACCGGACACAACCACTTTCTCCATTTCATCGTCCTCCTTCGTTACAAAAGTGCCTGCTTTGTCATTAAATGATGACCTTACATGTACAGGAACACCGTGTTTTTTTGCCAGTTCCACTGAACGTGGGTGGAGCACTTTTGCTCCTGCACTTGCCATCTCCAGCATTTCATCATAAGTTATTTTCTTCAGCTTTCTTGCCTTTTGGCATACGGATGGATCCGTTGTATATATCCCGTCAACATCTGTATATATTTCACAGACATCGGCGTGAAGAGCTGCCGCTACTGCAACGGCAGTTGTATCAGACCCGCCTCTTCCCAAGGTGGTGATATTATTTTCTATGTCAGCGCCCTGAAATCCGGCAACGACCACGATAGTCCCCTTTTTCAGTTCATCGGTGATTGCCTTTGTATCAACACTGAGAATTCTTGCACTTTTGTGATTCTTGTCTGTAACCACCTTCACCTGGTAACCTAAAAAAGATTTGGCCTTATAACCCATCTTGTTTAAAACAATAGCAAGAAGGGAGACCGTTATCTGCTCGCCTGTTGAAATGAGGACATCATACTCTCTTGCATCCGGTTTATCGGATGCGCTGTGGGCGAGATCAATAAGCCTGTCCGTTTCACCGGACATGGCGGATACCACAACGACAAGTTCATTTCCTGATTTTTTTGAATTGATGACTCTCCTGGCCACGTTTTCTATTTTTTCAGTATTGGCCACCGAAGTGCCACCATATTTTTGAACAATAAGAGCCATCTACCGAAACCCTCCTCTTTTTAATTTTTCTGAAATTTTTTCTATTGTATCCCTGCGACCGGAAATCTTGAGTTCCCTTTTATTTTCATCAAGGTATCTTAAATAAATATTAAAACATTCACTGGGAAGTATCTCCTTTATTTTCTCAGCCCATTCAATAACGATGATACCATCGCCATAAAAGTATTCTTCATACCCCATATCCTCTAAATCCTGCAAGCCTGATAATCTATAAATATCCAAATGATAAAGGGTCGCTCTTCCGGGATATTCATTGATCAGGGTGAATGTTGGACTTGTTATCTGATATTTCTCAGATACGCCGACGCCCCTGGCAATGCCCCGCGTAATACAGGTTTTGCCTGAACCGAGTTCGCCAATGAGTGCAACAACATCTCCGCCCCGGAGGTATTCTCCTATAATCTTGCCGATGATCTGCGTATCCTCGGCGCTATTGGAAATCAGGATTATATCTGAGTTCTGAGTTCTGAGTTCAGAGTTCAAAGTTCAAAGTCCTGAGTTCAAAGTTCAAGGTTCAAAGTTTTCAACTCGGAACTTTAAACTCAGAACTCGGAACCCTGTTTTCAAGTACAACGACGGCAGTGGCGTACTTGCTGGTGTGTGTGATGCTCAGATGAACAGCAGGTGTGCCCCCGCAGCGATTTAAGATGGGTTTTATCCTGTCGCTAAAGTTCAAATACGGCTTTCCCTGCTGATTGGTAAGCACTTCTATATCTTTTAGGGTTATTTCACCGGCAAGACCAACTCCAATACTCTTGAGAAATGCCTCCTTGGCTGCAAACCGTGCCGCAAAGTGTGTTGCCGGATGTGCGCGTTTCTGACAGTATTCAAGTTCATCTTCGGTATAGACCCTGTCTGTAAATCTTTCACCCCATCTCTTCAGGATCTTTTCTATCCTGTCAATCTCAACCAAGTCTATCCCTATCCCGCATATCATTCTATCCCCTTAAGATCGCATCGGCAATCGCCGCTACATGTTTTATTGCCTTTATGTCATGAACCCTTATAATATTCGCTCCGTTCATTATTGCGGCGGTAACCGTCGCCGCAGTCCCGTAGGTGCGCATTTTGGGATCTTCTTCACCGGTTATTTCCCCGATGAAGGATTTTCGAGAGGTTCCAACTAGGATTGGTCTTCCCAGCGACCTGAATTCACTCAAATGTTTCAGCAACTTGATGTTATCTTCTGCCGTTTTGCCAAATCCTATGCCTGGATCGATAATGATATTTTCAGAATCTATTCCACAGGATTCAGCCTTTTCTATTCTGTCTTTCAGGAAGGCGATGATGTCTCCGCTGAGGGAGCGATACGTCAGGTCACCCTCCTGCATGTCTTTGGGAGTTCCCCTCATATGCATGAGGATGATGGGCGTTCCACAGTCCGCTGCAACCGCCGGCATCTTATCATCGAATCTCATAGCACTGATATCGTTGATAATTTCAGCGCCCGATTCTACGGCTTTTCTGGCGACATCTGCCTTGGTGGTATCTATCGAGACGGGAACGGAAACCGCTTCCTTTAGTTTTTTTATTACAGGGATGACCCTGTTCAACTCGTCTTCTATCGACACGGAATCGGATCCGGGTCTGGAGGATTCTCCACCCACATCCAGTATATCAGCTCCGTCCCTTACCATCGCTTTGCCGTATTCCGCGGCTTCATCGACACAGCTGAAGAGGCCTCCATCGGAAAAAGAGTCCGGTGTGACGTTTATGATTCCCATGATCAGCGTGCGGTCACCCAGGGCTATCTCCCTTTTCGGAGTCCTGATGGTAAAGGAGTCCCTTGATATATTATCAAGGAGTTGCTTGATGTCGCTTCCTATCCTTTTTAATCCGAAGGGCTGAGATGATATCTTATCGGCAAATTGTCTTATCTGCTTGGTAGTGCCTATGATGATTGTGTCTGTTTTAGCAATGCTGCAGTCTATGGAACCTCTGGCAACGGCTGCATCACCACCAATTGAAAGCATCTCCTGTTTTATTATATTTGCCACCTTGCATTCAATATCTTCAATCAGTATATTCATGTTCATCATTTTGGGCGCCATCGCTTCAATGCCGTACGGATCCGCTCCGACTTTTTGTAGCTCTTCGACGGCTCCAGAAAGTGATGATAGATTTAGATATCTCAAGCCAGATTCCTTTTTGAAAACTTTTTTATAAACACTCATGGCTTACATCCACAACGAAGCATGGAAATCCCCCCTTTACTAAAGGGGGGTAAGGGGGGATTTTCGTATAAAAATAGGTGCGTTTGTTTAAACGCACCATGCCAATTCGTTTCTCCCGTAAGAAGTTTCAGATTGTTATGAGTTTTTATCTTCCTTCTCTAATGTAGCTACTTCTTCGGCAGTTATCCCTATTATCTCATCCAGATCGTCAGAGTTTAAGGACTCTTTTTCTAAAAGCGCATTCGCAAGTTTGTGAAGGATATCCATATTGTCAAGTAAAATAGTTTTGGCTTTTTGATAATTTTCTGTAACGATTCTGGTCACTTCTCTGTCTATTTTTTCTGCGGTTTCTTCGCTGTAATCCTTGTGTGTTGCGAATTCCCGTCCAAGGAAAATCTGCTCTTCTTTTTTCCCAAAACTCAAAGGGCCCATCTCGCTGCTCATGCCCCATTGGCAGACCATTTTTCTGGCAATGTCAGTCGCTCGTTCTATGTCATTTCCCGCACCGGTAGTAAAGTCATTAAATACCAGCTCTTCCGCTGCTCTACCTCCCAGAAGGATGGCGATGTTGTGCAGGAGATATTTTTTAGGATAGGTGTGTTTTTCATCTATAGGCAGTTGCTGAGTTAAACCTAATGCCCTCCCTCTCGGAATTATGGTAATCTTATGAATTGGATCGGTTTCCGGCAACAACCTTGCCACCAGGGCATGCCCCGATTCATGGTAGGACGTTGTCTTCTTTTCTGCATCGCTGATAACCATACTTCTTCTCTCGGTACCCATTAGTACCTTATCTTTTGCATACTCGAAATCGCTCATGGAGACATTGTCTTTGTTAAATCTTGCTGCAAAGAGTGCGGCTTCATTCACGAGGTTTTCAATATCAGCTCCTGAAAATCCCGGTGTCCCCCTGGCAAGTACTGATAAATCAACATCATCTTTCATAGGGGTCTTTTTGACATGAACGTCAAAAATCTTTTCTCTGCCCTTTAAATCGGGAAGATGAACCACCACCTGTCTGTCGAACCGCCCGGGTCTCAACAGGGCAGGATCGAGCACGTCGGGCCGGTTGGTCGCCGATACAAGGATCACTCCTTCATTGGATTCAAAACCATCCATTTCTACCAGTAGCTGGTTTAGTGTCTGTTCCCTTTCATCGTGTCCGCCGCCCAGTCCAGCCCCCCTGAGTCTTCCCACGGCGTCGAGTTCGTCAATGAATATAATACAGGGGGCGTGTTTTTTGCCCTGGTTGAATAGGTCTCTTACACGTGACGCCCCGACTCCCACGAACATCTCAACAAAATCTGAACCACTTATACTGAAAAAAGGGACCTCTGCCTCACCTGCAATCGCCCTGGCAAGCAGGGTTTTTCCAGTACCGGGTGGCCCTACGAGGAGCACCCCCTTGGGTATTCTACCCCCAAGTCTGGTAAACTTCTTGGGGTCCTTCAGGAAATCTATAATTTCTTCCAGTTCTTCTTTTGCCTCGTCGATTCCTGCGACATCTTCGAAGGTTACCTTTTTCGACTTATCTGTCATCAGCCGTGCCCTGCTTTTTCCGAAAGACATGGCTTTCCCCCCTCCCGATTGCATCTGCCTCATGAAGAAGATCCATATGCCGATGAGAAGGAGCATAGGAAACCAGGAAATGAGGATAGTCATATACCAGGGAGAATCTTCAGCGGGTTTGGCCGAAATCCTCACCTTTTTTTTCTTTAAAAGAGAAACTAACTCTGTATCATTGGGGGCATAAGTCCTGAAGTCTCTTCCGTCGATCAGTTTTCCTGTAACTTTTCCTCCCTGAATGGTGACCTCGATAATCTGACCCTTTTCGACACGATCAGTAAAATCGCTGTATACGATACTCTCCTTCATCTGTTTCGGTTGGTTGAAGATGTGAAACAGAAATACAAATACAAGACTTATGACAAGCCAGAGCGCTATGTTTTTCTGTAGTGGATTCAATATGTACTCTCCTTTGAACTAAAGTGAACTAAAGTGAGCTAAAGTTTAAAGTGCCTAAAGTTAAAGAATGCGCTTTCAGCGCAACCTGTTTTAAAACCGACTGCGCCGAAGGCGTGTAGCATTAACTTTAGCTCACTTTAGACACTTCAAACTTTAGGCACTTCCTTAATTATAACAACATTTGTATAATTTCAAACAATTTTTACTTTTACCACTTTTCTTGTTTTATCTGTAATTTTTATCCTTTCGCATAGTCTTATTCCCATAATCCATAAAACGGATTTTTGATCTACCAGAAGAGGGAGTTTTTTTCTCCGGTTTTTAGGTATTTTTTCATCAATAAAAAATGATTTCAATTTTTTTGTTCCGTTCATGCCGAAAGGCTGGAAACTGTCACCTGATTTTACATTTCTTATAGTGAGTGGAAAAGAGATCTGTTCATAATCCATAAACGCTGTGCTGTTTGCATTAAAATTTATGGGTGAAATGTTATCAATAAGATGAAATTGTACCGTTATGCCAAGCTCTTTAATATCAACGGAGCCCGGAATTTCTACGCCGTAGCAAAATGTACTGTCTGTGTCAGGCTTCTTTTTTGAGAGTGTAATAATGTCGTACTCACGCCTCACCTCCAGGTAAAATGGAAGATTCAATGTGCCGCTGGGGTTATCTCCTTCGACTAAATCCATTACAGATTTTACATGGATGTAGCCGATTCCTTTTTTCGAAGGAGAATAATTTTGAAGGAGGGTTTTGACGATTCTCCATTGAATGGCTTTATGCAGCTTTACAAGTTCCGGCAGCTTTATTCTGATCTCCCCTTCATTTCGGTTGATATTCCAACTTTCCAGGATCTCTTCAACCGTCATTTTGATATAATCATCTTCTGTCCGGATTATGTTCGCCATACGCCCCAGATTTTCTATCAATCCGGGGTTGTAGTTTTCCATCAGTTCGGGTATCAAGCTGCTCCTTATTCTGTTTCTGAGATAGGTATCTTCTATGTTAGAGCTGTCAGTAACATATTTTACATCCTCTTTTTTTAGAAAATTTAAAATCTCTTCTCTTGTGACGGATATAAGTGGTCTGATATAAATACTGTCTCGCACGGGAAGAATACCCCTCAATCCTTCCATGCCGCTTCCTCTCAGGAATTTCATAACGACAGTTTCGGCCTGATCACCCAGATTATGTCCAAGGGCAATCTTGTCTGCCCTGTACTTTTTTTGTATATCTTCAAGAAATTTGTATCTCTCATTTCTGCAAATAATTTCGGTCGATCCCCCCTTTTTTTTAATTAGTGAAGGGATGTCTACATAACCTGATTCAAATACAATACCTATCGATTTGCTGAGATTTTTAACAAAGGATTCGTCACTGTCCGACTCGTCTCCCCTGAGTCCATGATTAAAATGAGCGGCAATTAGGAAGAGATGATATTCATCGGATATGATGCTTAATGCCTTCAAAAGGGCAACGGAATCCGGCCCACCGGAAACGGCTACGACAACCCTGTCTTCCTTGTCGAGCATATTATGTTTTATTATTGTTTCTTTTACTTTTTTAAGCATGATCATCTATATGAAAATCGAATTCAGGATTAAGGAGACAGAAATCAGAATAATTGTTCCGTTTTTCTTCTGGGTTCTGAATCCTGACTTCTGGAGTCTACATGGGCGAAACAGCTTGGAACTATCACTCTACAAAGCGTGGAAACTTTTTTGCATTTCTTCATGCACCCTTCCTGCCTGCAGTAAAAATGTTTCCAGTTTTGCCGTGATGATCTGCGGGAATGGATTCCCGTCACTCTCGATTGCCAGGAAGGGGAAATCCTCAATTTTGTTTAGCAGGTTTCTTGTTCTTTTGCTACTGGTTCCGGTTGCTGTTTTTCCGTCTCTGTTCATCTCCCTCGAGAGGATGGCTTCCGATATACGGTTGGGCATACACCCAAATGGTCCTATTGCAATGACTCCGCAGTAATGATCCAGAACCTCATTTATTGACGCTCCGGTCGTTAGAATCGCCTCGCCTGTCAGTTCAGGGTTGATCAGATGACGTGTGCGGGAAACGAGGTGGTCTATGTCTTCGAGTTTGTATTGAAACAGGTCGGATTTTGCCAGTATCTTTTTGAAAGTTTTTTCATATTTTTTCATTGTTCTTGATCTGACAAGTAGCGATAGTTTTTCCTTCAGGCCGAAGTGTGCACGCGAAAGGTTATTTTTAAAGCACCAGTCTGTATAGTAAATCCACTCCGATACGGAGGAAACCTTTGTTGCGAATCCCTTTCGGGCAAGTCTTTCTACGATAAACTGTCTTGAAATATCGTCATTACGAACAAAGATTTCCCCTGTAAGTAAAACAACCGGTGTATCTTCAATAAACCTTTTCATGGGTATTTTTTTCAGGTTGCTTGCTACTGTCTCAAGTGTCTGAGTCAGTTCTTTTAAATCTGAATAGCTTTCCAGCGTCCTTGTTATTCTCCTGCATTCTTCCCTGTAAATGTGCATTGCCGAATTCGGATTGACGGCATTGGTCAGAACCAGGGAATAAATTTCCTCCATTATATCTGAAATGACAATGGATGCCCAAAGCCTCGATGTAAGATGTTTTTCATCGATATCTGCATAGCTGTTTTCAGCTGTAAGGGAAAACAGGGCAACATTTTCTATTTTTAGCTTGGCAATCAGGTTATTGATAAAGACGCTATACTGACCGAACCTGCATGGACCTGAGGCGGTCGTCATAAAATAGATAACCAGTTCTTTATCGTTCTCCCGATGTTTTAGGTACTTCAAGAGACTTCCCGTTGTAAGAAGTAACGGCAAACACTCTTTACAGGTAGTATTTCCTTTGCCGAGTCTCAGTGCCTCTTCATCAGCAGGTGGAAGCGCCGATGCACGTATCCCCATACCCCTGAATGCAGCAGCAGCAGCCTCGGTATGGAATTTGCCCATCGATGGAAATATAAGATGAACATATGGGTCAAATATTGAACATTCCTTTCCGGACGAGTCTGTAAATACTTGCTGATTATGATTTGAATGTACCCTTGCAGGTACGAAATTATCTGAAACATCGACAACCCTTATTTCCATATCCAATTCACGGTAACTTTTAATGATGTCCATAAACGCTTCGATTCTGGTCTCGAGCCCGGCATCTGCAACATGGCTGTCCAGCTCCAGCGTCAGGGAAGGTTTTTTCCCCATTAAATCACGGAAATATCCGATGAGGAACGAGTCAGGACCACAGGAAAAGTTGGTGATGTAACATCCAAAGAGCTGGGGGTGTTTCTTCACGTAGCTGGCACCTTTGAGGATTGACTGTCCTGCAGACCAGAACATCTGGTTATCGACCGGTTCATCTTTCAGTGGAAGGAACTCAAAGGGGATAACCTTAACCCCGCGCGATGCGAACTTATTAGGAATACCCATGTGGGCTTCAGATACGAACGCATTATATGACCTCCCGAAAACAACAATGGCAATCATATCCGGATTGGCTTCGAGTTCGGTCAATACCTCCCTGCCTTTTTCCTTCATTTCGTCGAACACAGTCTCCTGGACGCTCAGCGCTTTTTTGTATGCGAGGCGTGCCTTGTTTTTTCCGACCCCCAATTTCTTTGTCACTGAAACAAAGGTGTCTTCTGCCTGCCTGTATCCCTGAGAGAAATCGATTACAGGTGACAGTATCCCGTCATTTTTCTTAAGTTCCCGGTATATTTCATGATCCTTGAAGGCAGATGCGAGATAGTACGGTTCGCCCTGAGAGAGGGGACAGGTTGATGAACAATCGTTGAGTCCATTTTCTACGTAGTTTCCCTTGACCTGTGGAAGGAACAGATAGTCGGGCATCTTTTTCAGTATATTCCCCAGATAGCCATGAGAAATTTCAGCAGGATAACAAAATGCGGTTCCTTTTCGATCCATCCCATCCTTGTCTATGGTATCGGAAAGCTGAACCTTAAAGCCGATTCGGGAAAAAAAGTCATGTAAGAGCGGATAATATGTATTCGTCCAGAAAGATTTATTAATTCCGATGGTTTTTGAATCTTTATCGGTGTCAGGCTCTTCCGAAGAGTTTATATATTTGTGGAAAATGAGTTTTTCATAAAGCGCGACCAGGTCTAATTCTTCCGGATTTACATTAATATTGAACCGCAAATTATACCATCTGTTACAGGCACCCCCGAAAGGATGTATTTCGTTTTCTATTTCTATCCTTGCTATTTCACATTTCCGGTCGCACTTTTCTTTACCACCCTTGCAGATGAAGGGTTTACCATATTTCAGTGTCCTGTCTTTAAGCTGTTTCAGTGAAAAGGCTTTTTCTTTGGTAAGGCCTGTCTCAAGTCTGCGTTTTACCTCGAGGGCAACTCCGAAGGCGCCGGTCAGTCCCGGGTCGGGCGGGACGATTATACGTTTCCCGGTTAAGGAGGCCATTGCTATAGGCACTGCCCGGTTATAGCAAACCCCTCCCTGCATAAATACCTTGTTTCCGACAGGCCTGTTTCCTTTGACCCGATTGTCGTAATTCATGCAAACGGAGTACACAAGCCCGGCGACGATATCTTCTCTTTTGAGTCCTTCATGGAGTGCGTTTTTGATATCACTGCTTATGAAAGCCGCACACTGATCATTAAAGTTTGGTGGCTTTTGTCCCCGCAGGGCGATATCGGCAATTTCCTCCATCTCAATTCCGAGAGTCTCTTTTGCCGCTTCTTCCAGGAAAGAACCGGTTCCCGCACTGCAGGCCTCATTCATCGCGTAATCTGAAGCAACTCCATTTGTTATATAAGTATATTTTGCATCCTGTCCGCCAATTTCAAATATTGTATCCACCTCCGGGTCAAAGAAGAGTGCCCCGGCTGCATGGGCAATAATTTCATTGATTATGCAGTCGGTCATTGCGTGGAGACCGGCGATCTGTCTGCCTGATCCGGTTACTCCCAGTCCTGTAATTTTTATCTTGTCTTCAAGGGTGCCGAGTTGATTATACAGGTCTTCATAGCATTCCATCGATGCACTGACCGGATCGCCGCTTGTTCTTAAGTAAATTGATGCCAAAACCTTATTGTCTGAAATTCTCAGGATTATTGCCTTTGTTGTCGTTGATCCGACATCGAGCCCGAGTATGCAACGATCACCCTCTCTTACTTCCCCTCTTTGTGTGGTTTTGAAATCAACCCTGTTTTCAAAGTTTTTAAGCGTAGGCAGGTAAAAAAATGGATCCTGTTCACTTTTGAAGAGATTTTCTGTTTCAGGAAAGGGGATGGTCTCATTATTTAATGCCCACAGTGCGCATCCCAGCGCCTCAAAATATGGGGCCTCTTTTGGGACTACCAGATTTGTTATTTCTCTTTCAAGATAATCAATCATTACGGAGTTCTGTGAAGTGCCTCCGATGACCATAATGTCTTTTCTGGGAATTTGCTTAATGATTTCCAGGACTTTTCCTGCCATCATCTGACATAATCCGGCAGCTACCCGCCCTTTTGGCACCCCCTTGTTGGTTGCGTGTGTACAATCACTTTTACAAAAGACGCTGCAACGTCCTGCAACCGTATACGGTTCTTCCGTTTGAGCGATATTGATCGCTTCATCAAGGGTAATCCCCATTCTTCTTATCTGCTGCAGGAAGAATTCCCCAGTACCAGAGGCACATTTATTGCCTGTTTGCACAGATGTTATCCTTCCGTCTTTTCCAAGGGCATATACCATGAAGGTTTCCCCGCCGATGCTGACAATTGCATTGAAACGTTTCTGCTTGCCGTTTAAATGGAAAAGGGCGACCTCCACGGCTTCCGGCTCTGAAATAGAGGAAAGATTGACAAAATTCCTGAATTTTCTGCCAGTTACAGCAATTCTGGAATAGTTGTTTATGTTTAGCTCTGCCAGGGCTTTTAGAAGAGTTTCTTGAGGATTACCATTATGAGGT
Source organism: Syntrophales bacterium (assembly GCA_030655775.1). Classification (NCBI taxonomy): domain Bacteria; kingdom Pseudomonadati; phylum Thermodesulfobacteriota; class Syntrophia; order Syntrophales; species Syntrophales bacterium. Next base: position 73,063 of record JAUSPI010000154.1, on the reverse strand, counting down.
TCTGTAAAGATGTCTGTTGTGGAGATACTGTTATCTGTATCTATTGAAAGCCCTACGGTTGATAATGTTGTAGCCCCTATGCATATACCGAGCGATTTCATCTCCGTTTACCTTTAAATCCACAGATTTCGCAGATTACACGGATTACTCTAATCATTTGAAGAACAATGCGAAATCTGTAGGGGTTAATTCCCCGTAGCGTGCTGCGACAGAAAAGATAAAACACTTATTTTGATACCCCGCGGCTTGCCGCGGGGCAGACCATTTGGCGTCGTCAAGAAATATATAAAAGATATATATCAATTACAAGCAAAATTGCAACGGCTTTCGAGGACTCCAAAATAGACATTGAAAATAAAGTCTGTCTTCCCCATCCCGTAGGACAGCCGTCTCGGCTGTCTAAGCGATTCACCATTATGGACAGGCGGGACGCCTGTCCTACTGTGTTGGAAGGGTCAATGTCTATTTTTGGGGAGGACAGGAAGCAATAATCAATAGCAATATTTATATTGACTGTCTGTTATCATGTATGGTAGCAAAAAAGCTATCCGCTTGGATCCGAAATTGCCGGACTGAGACGAGAAGGTTAACAGATAAGTTTATAGTCGGAAATATGTTACTGCAATGGTGACAATAAAGACTTTTAAAGCCTTCCGGAAACAGTCCGGAAGGCTTTTTTTTAGGTTTGGGGAAATGACAATGAAAGATAACATCGCGATTCTTGGAATGGGAAGGGTAGGGACGGCAGTTGGATCTCTTCTTCGATCTGCAGGCTATAGAATTGTGGCGGTTGCAAGCAGGTCCGTGAAATCAGCGGAAAAGGGGGTTACATATACGGGCGGGAAAGTTTATGCGAGTCTTGCCGGTGCGGCATCTCAGGCAGAATGTATTTTTATAACTACCGGTGATGACGTGATTGCTTCCGTTTGTGAGGAAATATCAAGAAAAGGGGGAGTAGGTGCCGGTAAAAAAGTTGTTCACATGAGCGGTGCCGGAAAACTTGATCTTCTGGAATCTGCCCGCAGGGCCGGGGCACGCATAGCGAGCATGCACCCGATTCAGTCTTTTGTCAGCGTAGAAGGTGCTGTAAAAAATATTCCCGGGAGCACCTTTGGTGTTACGGCTGAAGAGGAAATCAAGGACTGGGCAGTTCAAATTGTCAGGGATCTTGGTGGTGTACCTTTTTTCGTTTCAGATGCTGATAGACCGCTTTATCACGCTGCTGCATGTATGGCATCGAACTATTTGGTTGTTCTGATGCATATGGTTGAAGAAGTTTACAAGAGTGTCGGTTTAAACCGGGAGAGTGCTATCAAGGCGTTCTGGCCGCTTGTCACCGGAACAATAAATAATATTGAAAACCGGGGAACAGTCCAATCGTTAACCGGACCGATATCGAGAGGCGACATCGAAACGGTAAAAAAACATATTGAGGCATTTCGTGACAGACTTCCCGAATTTCTGGATGTGTACAATAGCATGGGGGCTTTTGCCTCAGATATCGGCCTTAAGAATAAAACTCTCACACATAGAAAGGCAGAAGAGATCAAATCACTGCTGCTCGGAGGAGGATCGGAGGATGAGTAAGGAAGGGAAAGTAAACAAAATAACAATCCCTGTAACCCTTGAAATGAAAAGAAAGGGCGAAAAAATCACCATGCTGACCGCTTATGATTATTGCACTGCCGCTCTTCTGGACGAAGCCGGTGTCGATATTATGCTGGTGGGGGATTCTCTTGGTATGGTGATCCTCGGGTATGACAGCACCCTGCCGGTTACTATGGAAGATATGATCCACCACATAAGACCGGTATCCCGTGCCGCGAAACGTGCCATGGTTATCGGAGATATGCCGTTTATGTCCTATCAGGTCTCCGTTGAAGAAGCTGTCCGCAATGCGGGTCGGTTCCTGCAGGAGGCTGGCGCTCATGGTGTAAAATTGGAAGGGGGGAGAGAAATGGCCGAAACCGTCAGAAGAATGACATCGGTGGGAATTCCGGTTATGGGCCACGTGGGGCTCACACCTCAGTCCGTTCATAAGCTCGGGGGTTACAAGGTACAGGGCAGGGAAGCTATGGCAGCTAAAAAGATCATGGAAGATTCCAAAATACTTGAAGAGGCCGGAGCATTTTCCATTGTTCTGGAGTCTGTGCCTGCCGGTCTGGCTGAGGAGATTACAAAATCGCTTAAGATACCCACAATCGGTATAGGAGCCGGTGTTAACTGCGATGGACAGGTACTGGTGGTCAACGATATGCTTGGAATGTTTGAAAAATTTACACCGAAATTTGTTAAGAAGTATGCCAATCTAAGTGATGTAGTGAAAGTGGCCGTCAAACAATACCTGGATGAAGTGAAGGCAGAAGTTTTTCCCGGAGAAGAACATTCGTTCTTGTAAGTCGATGAAGCTCTTGCAAAATGTAGTGCAGTCCCAACAAAAAGCTTGACACAAACCATTCTTTAGAGTACTTAATCTACATTAGGTTGTTCTAACATCTGTTTATTGTCCTAATTGTGTGAGAAAATTTGCGGTACTCTAACTGATCTTTAGAAAGCTTTGCATAATACCATATTGTCATTGCGAACGAAAGTGAAGCAATCTCTAACTCATTGTAAATATAAGAGATTGGCACGTCGCTCCGCTCCTCGCAATGACCAGAACAACAATTATGCAAAGATCTCCTTTAGCCGAGGTTCGGGAGTAATGGAATTATGGGCAAAAAAAAGTTAAGTTCTACAATGGAAGATTATCTGGAGGCTATTTTTAACCTGGAGAAATCTAAAAAAGCTGTTCGCGTTAAAGATATAGCCAAAGAGATGGAGGTGAAGCTGCCGACGGTCACCAGTATGATGGGTACGCTTGCACAGAGGGGTCTAATCAATCATGAGAAATATGAATATGTGGAACTGACAACAAAGGGCAAACGTATCGCGAAAGACGTGTACCGAAGGCATGTAATTTTACGTGATTTTTTAACTGATATATTAAACATAGACAAAGAAACGGCTGAAGAAGATGCCTGTAAGATGGAACACGCTGTCAGCCCTGTTACGTTAGAAAGGGTTGTGAAGTTTATGGAATTCGTTGAGAATTGTCCAAGGAGTGGTTCTGACTGGTTGCAGCGTTTCAATGATTATCAACAGCATGGTCGCGTTGACGATAAGTGCCTGGCGCAGATGAAGAATTTTGCAGAACAGTATAGTGCGAGAATAAAAGAGTTGGAGAGTAATGAGGAAGGTCGGTGATTTAACATGAAACCTAAAATAATATCTTTACCAATGGCATCGCTTGGGAAGAGGGTGAGAATTGTCTCTCTTGCCGGTGGAAGAGGGATGCAGGAGCGCCTGATAAGCATGGGTATGTGGCCGGGTTCAGAGATTGAGGTCATAAGACGTGGTGATCCGGGACCTTTTATTGTCGCCATTGGAGAAGCGCGTATGGCCATAGGAACAGGAATGGCACAGAAAATTATGGTTTCAGAAAACGGGGCTTGATGATGGGAAGAAAAGGGTCTAAAGTGTAATTTTTTTTGACCAGTAAGTTAGAATATTCTAACAATACATCACTATTCTAACTTTGTCGATTTATTGAAATATGAGGAGGTTTATAACGTGGACAAAATAATGATGCGAAAAATGAGGGATAACCAGTCCGGAATCATATCCGCCGTGAAGATAGGAGGCGAGCTTGGCAGGCGCATCCGTGATATGGGCCTTGTTCCGGGGACGGCCATTAAGATTCAGGGGCGGGCGCCTCTGTACGATCCCGTGGCTTTGAGAGTCATGGGCTTTACGCTGACCCTGCGAAACAATGAAGCTAATCATATAGAAGTGGAGGTAGAATAAAAAATGGGAGCAACAATAGCTCTGGCAGGAAATCCCAACTCCGGCAAAACAACCCTTTTCAATGAGCTTACCGGTGCTCGTCAGCATGTGGGCAATTATCCGGGGGTCACGGTGGAAAAGAAAGAAGGCATACATGTTCATGATGGATGCCGTATGCATATAGTGGATCTTCCGGGGACATATTCCCTCACTGCGTATTCCCTGGAAGAGGTGGTTGCCAGGGATTTCCTGGTCAATGAAAAACCGGAGGTGGTCATTGATGTAGTGGATGCATCAAATCTGGAGAGAAACCTTTACCTTGCGATTCAGTTTCTTGAAATGGGCGTACCCATGTGCATCGCCCTGAATATGATTGACGTGGCCAGGAACAGGGGAATTAAAATTAATTCAGAAAAACTATCCTCGCTGCTCGGGATTCCCATTATTCCCACGATTGCCAGAACTGGTGAGGGAAAGAAGAAACTAGCAAGAGCGGCTGCAAAGATAGTTCAGGAAGATAAAAAACAGGATCCTATTAAAATATCCTACGGGGATGATCTGGACAGGGCGCTCTTTGAAATGGAAAGGGAAATCAGTACCAGCGATTTTTTAACTGATACATACCGGCCCCGCTGGATTGCCTTGAAATATCTGGAAAATGACAAACAGATTAAATCAAAGGGTCAGGAAAGTAATCCTTCTTTGTCTGCAAGGCTTGAAGAAATTGTAAAAAGGGTGTCGCTGCATTTACAGAGAACTCTGAACACCTACCCTGAGGCCATGATTGCAGATCAACGCTACGGCTATATCAATTCCATTATAAAACAGGGAGTTATTCAGCGCCAACATGATCAAAACAGACTCTATACGTCTGACAAGATAGACAAAATTGTTACCAACCGGTTTCTCGGTCCCATCATTATGCTGGTGGTGCTTATGGGGCTGTATCATTTTACGTTTACCTACAGCGAAGTTCCCGTGGGCTGGCTCGAGAGCTTCTTTGGGTGGTTTGGTGATGTGGCATCTACGCACTTGCCTGACGGTCTTCTAAAATCTCTCGTTATTTCAGGTATCATTGACGGTGTGGGGGGTGTCCTGGGGTTTGTGCCGCTGATTATGTTCATGTTTTTCGGGATTGCACTGCTGGAGGATTCCGGGTACCTGGCCAGAGTTGCATTCATGCTGGACAGGATATTCAGAATCTTCGGTCTTCACGGCAGTTCCGTCATGGCCTTTATCGTATCAGGAGGTATTGCCGGAGGCTGCGCTGTTCCCGGTGTCATGGCAGCCCGTACCCTTAAATCACCGCGGGAGCGTCTGGCGACATTGCTCACGGTTCCATTTATGAATTGCGGTGCAAAGCTGCCGGTATTTGCGCTTTTGATCGCGGCCTTCTTTCCGAAAAATGAGGCAATAATGATGCTGATCATTACACTTGTTGCCTGGTTGGGTGCCCTGTTTGTTGCAAAATTGCTTAGACTCACGGTTATCAAGGGGGAGTCCGCTCCATTTGTCATGGAACTTCCCCCGTACCGTTTTCCCACCTTTAAAGGGCTGGCCATACACACATGGGAAAGGACATGGCAGTATATCAAAAAGGCTGGAACGGTCATTCTCGGAATTTCAATCATTCTGTGGGCTATGATGACTTTTCCCGGTCTGCCCGACTCCAAGGTACAGGAATTTGAATACCGGCGTGAAGCCGTGAAGACGGCAGTCAGCGCGACTGTTATCCGGGAATTGGAGGCATCCGGTGAAGAGACCGGACTTTCTCAAGAAGCACGGAATTTGAAGAACCGACTGGTGTCCATCGATTTGCAGGAAGCGGAGACAGGTTTAAGAAATTCCGTGGCCGGTCGTTTTGGAATAGCACTTGAGAGTGTTTCGAAGTGGGCGGGCTTTGACTGGCGTACCAATATTGCCCTTGTCGGTGGTTTCGCGGCCAAGGAAGTGGTCGTTTCGGCTCTGGGTACTGCTTATTCCCTGGGCGAGCTTGACCCTGAGGAGAGTGGCTCTCTTTCAGAAATCCTGGCCAGAACGCCGGGCTGGAGCCCGCTGGTAGCATTGAGCCTGATCATTTTTACTATATTCTATGCACCTTGCTTTGTTACCGTGGTCATGATTGTGAGGGAATCCGGTTCATGGAAATGGGGGATTTTTTCAATGGTGTTTAACACTGTCCTGGCTCTTGTATTGGCTACGCTCGTTTTTCAAGTTGGTTCGGTCATGGGGGTATTGGGAGGCTGAGGTTCAATTATGGATGTATTGCTTGTTTTTGCTATTGTAGGTTTCGCTGCCGCATGCCTTGTCAAAATCTTTTACAAAAAATGGAGTAAAGGGGGTGAACGCAAATGTTCTTCATGTACTGCGTGCTGCCCGGTGATAAAAGATAAGTTGTAAAATTATTTGGTAAGACTTTATTTGATATGAAGTAACTGAAAGGGTCAGCAAGGGGGAAAAGGTCTGGCGGCCACTCCCCTCGCAGACCCCTCGCAAGCCTTCAAAGACAAGTTCTCCCTGAGGAGAGTTCTATGCCTTTGTGAGCCTGTTTTTTAATCATAAGAGTTTTTCAAAAAGATGTCAAAGAAAGAAAGGACAAATAAAATGAAAAGATGTTTAATTATAGTTATGTTGATTTTTGGATTGTTATTTGCGGGGTTTTCTTCAGCCTTCGCCGGTGATGCAAGTGGAGATATCGAAGATCTGTACAAGCGCATCGGGGAGCTGGAAGAAAAGGTTAAAAAACGGGAAGAAAAAACGGAATTGTTGGGCAAGGTAAGTGAAAATATAACCATAACTGGAGCCATTGAACTGGATTATACCTATACGGATCCAAGGGATACCACGGTTGTAAACAGCGATTCCACCTCTGATCTCGATATCGGGACAGTGCAGCTTGGAGTCGAAGTAAAATTTCACGAATGGGTAACCGGTAATTTCATTCTTAAGGGAGAAAACCTTGATAATGATGACAGGGTCTTCTGGGATGAAGCGATAATCACGATACAGAAAGAAGGATTTCCCCTCTACTTTGTAGGCGGCAAGAGGGGGCAACCCTTCGGTGTGTTCAACAGCCATTTAATCAGTGATCCCATCACCAAGGATTGCTATGAGGTCGCCAAGTCAGGCGCCACCGTAGGATTTACACCCGATTTTCTGGGACTTGATATATCCGCTACGGTATACAAGGGTGAAGTCCTGGCGGATAAATTGTCGGAAGCAGATTACGGTTGGACGAGAGATCCCGCTAATCCCGATCCGACGGATGATGTTGAATCCTATATTCTCAATGTTTCTTTAGCGCCGATAGGGGGGTTTTCGCTCAGCGCCTATTTCGATTCCGAACCGGGGCAGGGGAGCCGCAATGAGACGGCAGGCGGAACGATCGGATGCCAGATCGGTATCTTTACCTTCGATGCCGAGTATATTGCTGCTCTCGAAAGGGAAAAGAATGCAACGGCTAATAAAGAATACAAAGAATCGGCCTGGTTCGCTGCGATTGTATGTCAGGTTATAGACCCACTGGAAATAGCGGTTCGTTATGAGGCCTTTGACGACGACATAAGCGGCGACCAGGATGGACATCTGGAGAACAGATATTCTGTAGGCGCTAACTATACACTCTTTGAGAAAGACAATTTTGCAACGACTCTTATGCTTGAATATCGCAGGAGTAATTACGAAAAGGCAGCGGGAAGTACCGTTGATGATACTGTAGATGAGGTCTTTGCCAGAGTAGCGATGGAGTTTTAGGTCTGGGGCGGTTGGGGTTACTCTAATGACTTATCTGAAAAATATTGTTATCTGAAAAATTGTTTGAAAAAAAATAATGAGATCAAACAGCATGTAACACCTACACAATGCCACCCACTCTATGCGAATTCTCTTTCAATTCGATCCATTGCTTCTTTTAATCTTTCGTCGGTTACCGTAAGTGATATCCTGATGTAACCTTCTCCGTACTTTCCGTATGCAGTACCAGCCGCAACAACGACAGCAGTCTTTTCAAACAGCTGGTTGGTAAATTCCAGCGAACTCAGTCCTCTTGGCGTTGGAACCCAGAGGTAAAATGTGCCCTTGGGTGGTTTAAAGGAAATACCGATGCGGCCTAAAGTCTTCAGGACCAGCTCCCGTCTTCGGGCATAGACAGCAAGCATGTTCTCAATATTTTCCGTTTCATTCTTGAGGGCATAGATGGCGGCATACTGGATCGGATTGAAAACGCCGGAATCGGTGTTCTCCTTAACTTTGCTTATTGCTGCTATGAGGTCAGGATTTCCCATTGCCATTCCGATTCTCCACCCGGTCATATTGTAAGGCTTGGACAGAGAGGTCAGTTCAACTCCCACGTCCTTTGCTCCCGCAGCCGAAAGGAAGCTCAACCTCTTCTGTCCGTCAAATATTATTTCGCTGTAAGGATTGTCATGACATACGGCGATATCATTCTTTCCTGCAAATTCCACTAAGCGGTCAAAGAAATCCTTCGTGGCGCAGGCGCCGGTGGGGTTGTTAGGATAATTCAAAAACATCCCGCTTGCCCTTTTAACAATATCGGCGGGGATATCTTCAAGGACCGGCAGATAGTCGTTTTCCTCCAGAATTGGCATAAGGTAGGGCTCCCCTCCGCCCATCAGAATGCTTGACCTGTAAGCAGGATAGCCGGGATCCGTCATCAGGACAATGTCTCCGGGATTTACCCTTGCCAGAACAAAGTGATGGCAGCCTTCCTTGGAACCGATGAGGCCTAAAATTTCATCATCGGGATTTAATGAAACGCCGTATCTCTCCAGATACCAGTTGGCAATCTCCTTCCTGAAGGAGATCATCCCTTTTTCCTCATCTGTCGGATAACGGTGATTTTCCGGGTCTTTTGCCCTTCGGCAGAGTTCATCAATGACGCCGTCAGGCGTTGGCTCTACAGGATCACCGATAGCGAGGCTTATTACATCCAGACCATCGGCCTTTGCCTTTGCTATTTTTTTCCTCAATTCCATAAAAAGATATGGTGGAATTCCGGATAGTCTCTCAGCTATCTGCAATGTAATCTTTCCCCTCCTTAACTCAAGTTTCCGGTTCCAAACTTGATGCTTTCGTAAAAAGTCTTTTTTGTCACCCAAAATCATGTCCTGGACTTGTTTCAGGATCATTCAGGGTCTCTAACTTATTGAAATGTTTAGATGCTGAAACAAGTTCAGCATGACAAATGGCACATTTTGAGACTTTTTACGAATACTTTAAACTTTAAACTCACTATTTCCACGCTTCTTCCCAGAGGTGGCCCTGATACACAACGCTGGTTCCGCCCTCCAGATAAACCTTTTCAAATCCATTGTCTGTCTTTTCAAAATATATCGTTAACGTTTCTCCGCTTTTTACCTGAACATCGACAGGAGATTCAACCCGGCCCTTCCAGGAAGATATCAATGCGGATGCCACGGCACCGGTACCGCAGGCCAGAGTCTCATCTTCAACGCCCCTTTCATAGGTTCTTATCCTGAGAGTATTTCTATCTATGACCCGTACAAAATTCGCGTTTGTCCCTTCAGGCTGATATACTTCGTGATAGCGGATCAGCGGGCCGTAGCCCCTGACATCGTATGAATCAAGGTCGTCAACGAAATGCACCACATGCGGAACACCTGTGTTTATGCTGTTTACTATATATGGACTGTTCTCGATGTTAAGGTTATAGTCGGTCTTCAAATCATGCGGTTCGGTCAATCTCAACTTGACCACGTTTCCTTTCACTTCGGCGTCGATGATTCCCGCAACGGTTTCGAAAGAGAGGGTTTCACTGGAAATACCTTTAATGACGGCAAAACGGGCAGCACATCTTCCTCCGTTCCCGCACATTTCTACCTCGCTGCCGTCGGCATTAAAAAAACGCCAGCGGAAATCGACCCTGTCGGAATTTTCTATAATGATCAATCCGTCCGCCCCCCCCGAGGTCTTCCTTTCACATACCTTTTTCACAAACTCTTTTAAGTTTCCTACGGAAAGAGAATCGTCTCTGTTGTCGATCAGGATAAAGTCATTTCCGCTTCCGCTCATTTTAAAAAATTCTATCATAATTAAAACCTGCTCGGAGTAGGGTCGGGTTTTATACCCGACCGCAAACGGTGGCATATAAAATACCACCCTACTTAAATAAACTCCATACGTTAACGTTTGAGGGCAAATCTGACCGGCAGGGCAACTACTCAAGTTGCCCCTGCCGGCGGGTTAGAGAAGCGGCAGATAACGCTCAATTTCGTAACGGCTTACATGAGTGCGGAATCTGTCCCATTCAACTCTTTTGTTTTCAATGAATTTGTTAAAGATATGATTTCCCAGAGCTTCTCTCACGAGTTCACTTTCAGATGCCAATGTCAGGGCCTGAACGAGACTGCCGGGTAGCGATGTAATGTTAGCTTTAGATCTGGCCTTTTCATCCATCTCATAAATATCTTCTTCAATAGGTTCTGGAAGCGGATACTTATTTTCGATTCCTTTCAATCCTGCTGCCAGCATAATCGCAAAGGCTAAATAGGGGTTACATGCCGGATCAGGAGAGCGAAGCTCGATACGCGTCGCTTTCTCCTTTCCGGGTTTATACATGGGGATTCGAACCAGAGCGGAACGATTGCGGCGTGCCCAGGATACATATACAGGCGCTTCATAACCGGGCACAAGTCGCTTATAAGAATTTACCCACTGGTTAGTAACAGCCGTAAATTCAGGAACATGCGTCAGAAGCCCCGCTATATAATGCTTTGCTTCCTTAGACAGATGATATTCATCATCCCCATCGAAAAAGGCATTCTTTTCTCCCTTGAACAAAGACTGGTGAACATGCATACCGCTGCCGTTTTCACCAAATATCGGTTTAGGCATAAAGGTGGCATAAACACCATTTTGCCGGGCAATTTCTTTCACAGTAGTGCGATATGTCATCACGGCATCGGCCATCTTTAAGGCTTCCATGTAGCGGAGGTCAATCTCGTGCTGACTGGGGGCCACTTCATGATGGCTGTATTCCACCTGAATGCCCATTTCCTGTAGCGCGAAGATAGTCTGTCGGCGAAGCTCGGTGCCGCGATCCATAGGCAAACCATCAAAGTATCCCGCCCGATCGAGGATATCGGGTGAGGTTTCACTTGCAAAGTAGAAATACTCAAGTTCCGGTCCCACATAGAAAGTATAGCCGAGATCACTCGCCTTCTTGAGCATACATTTTAAGACATAGCGGGGGTCACCCTCATAGGGAGTTCCATCAGGATTGAGGATATCACAGAACATGCGGGCAACCGGTCGATCACTTGGCCGCCAGGAAATTATCTGAAAAGTGACAGGATCAGGTTTGGCGATCATGTCGCTCTCCTCAATCCGGGCAAATCCTTGAATTGAAGAACCATCAAATCCCATACCTTCCGTCAATCCTTCTTCCAGTTCTGAAGGAGTAACACTGAATGTTTTGAGCATTCCCAGAACGTCCGTAAACCAGAACTGTATAAAACTGACGTCTTGCTCCTTGACAATCTTCAATACGTCTTCTTTTGTTCTGCATTCAAACATGCCGCAATCTCCTCATTTTTATTTTCATCGCCACCCGATAGCTATTTGTTAAATGCTTGTTTGTCAATATATTTTATTGCAGAGCGTGTCCGCTTTCCATTTTTAATTGCGTAACGGTTTTCCGGTTGTCAGCACATGCTTGATCCTGTCCTGAGTCTTGGATTCTCCACAGAGACTCACAAAGGCTTCCCTCTCCAGGTCGAGTATCTTCTGTTCCGTAACCGGCGTTCCCTCTCTATAATCACCGCCCGCAATAACCCCGGCAAGCTTCATCGCAACAAGGACATCGTAGTCGGAAATAAGATTTCCCTGCCTCATATTGTCCAGAGCAGCCCTGCAGGCACTACTGAACTGTTCTCCCATAACGAAAATCATCGCGGGCTCCGGTTTCTTATAGGATTTTGACAAACCGAGGGCAACCTCTTTCGCGTCCCGGATCTGGTAGTCCCGGTTAATGCTGACGGCATCTGTTTCTCTGATGTAACCCATCTCCATCGCCTCCGCGGCGCTGGTGGATACCTTGGCTGTGCCTATAGTTTCAAAAACCTTATTATAGGCAGCCGGAAGGGTTGATGCCGCTTCACTGACACCGGCCGGTATTCCTTCGGTACAGCGCACCATCAGTTCTTTCGTTCCACCTCCCGCAGGGATAACACCGGCCATCACTTCCACCAGTCCTATGTAAGTTTCCCCGCATGGCTGACATCGTGCCCCATGCATCGATATCTCGCACCCTCCGCCCAGCGCCATCCCCGCCGGAGCGGTCACTACCGGCTTTTCCAGGAATTTCATTCTCATGTTGGCATTTTGAAAAGCCTGGATCATACGGTCAATAGTGTTCCATTCCCCCCTCCCGATTATCTCAAGAAGCATAAAGAGATTGACCCCTACCGAGAAATTAGCGCCATGGTTCGCAACGACCATTCCGAGAAAGTCCTTCTCCACAATATCGCAACTGTCAAAGATCATCTGTATGACACTATCGTCTATCGTGTTCATCTTGGTATGAAATTCGAGACAGGCGACACCATCGCCAATATCCACAAGACTTGCGGAGGGATTTTCCCTGACGACCTTTTTTCTTTCTTTTAGAGAGGGCAGAAGGATTATCTTTGGATTAACTTTAAGTTTAACATAACCCATAGTCTTGAAATCGTAGTAATATCCGCCATCCTCCTTTTTGAGATAAAAAGATTCAAAGCCGGCTTCCACCATCCCGGCAATCTTTCCGGGAACGTCCAGTTTCAGATTGTCCATCACCTCCAAGGATTCCCTTAGACCTACGGCATCCCACTGTTCAAAGGGTCCCAGTTCGTGATTGTAACCCCATCTCATGGCGTTATCTGTCTCCACAATAGTATCGCAGATTTCGGGGATGCGGTTGGCCGCATAGATGAAATTTCTGCAGAGGTACTCACGGACAACATCGGCGGCGATGTCTGTCCCGTTGAACAGCGCCTTCAGCTTTGCCTCAGGCCCCCCTTTCATCTTCTTCGCTTCTGAAATCGAGGCAAATGCCGGTTTTTTAAGGGGAATGTATTCCATATTATTGTAATCAAGAACCAGTTTGACACTCTTTCCCTCCTCATCCTTCGTTCTTTTATAGAAACCTTGCCTCGTCTTGTTTCCCAGCCATTTTTTCTTCACCATTTTGTTCATCAGATCCTGCGGCACAAAGATACCTCTTATTTCATCGTCCGGCGCCGCTTCATAAAGATTGATCATCATCCTGCGAATCGTATCCAGGCCGATCAGGTCCAGGGTTCCAAATATTGACGAACCCGGCCTGCCCGCTTCCTTGCCGATTATGGCATCCAGCTCCTCTATCGTGAGACCCTTATCAAGCATAATCTTTGCCGCATTCGATAGATCGAATGTGCCGATGCGGTTGGCAATAAAACTGTTCACATCCTTGCAGATGACCACACTCTTTCCGAGAGCTTCCTCACAGAATGTCGTTATATAATCCACTACCCCTCTTTTCGTTTCCTCACCGGGGATAACTTCTACGAGTTTCATGTAACGGGGAGGATTAAAGAAATGAATCCCCAGAAAGTGCTCTTTCAGTCCTGTGCCGAAGTCAGCCGAGATATCTTTGATCGGCAAACCCGATGTATTCGTTGAAACGATGCACTCCGGTTTTACGATCTTTTCGATCTTTGCCAAAAGGTCCTTTTTCTTTTTCAGATTTTCAACAACCGCTTCAATGACCCAGTCTACATCAGACAGCCGGTTGAGGTCGTCCTGCAGGTTTCCGATCTCAATCAATGAAGCAGTCTTGCCGGAATAAAAACCGGGAGGTTTCGATTTCAATGCTCTCGCCAGGCTATCTGCCGCCCTGCGGTTTCGCCACTGCGGACTCTCCTCGGTCAAGCCATTTTTTCTGTCGTCATCGGTCAGTTGAGAAGGTATATTATTGAGCAACACACACTCAATCCCCGCATTCGCCAGGTGAGCGGCAATCCCGGTACCCATGACCCCCGCCCCCAAAACGGCAGCTTTCTTGATTTTATATGACATTCCCTTCCTCCCTGTTTATCGTTAATATAGTATCATTTTTCGCCTGTCCTGTTTTTCGATAGCCGCTTAAGAAACCCTGTAAAACCTTCAGACATCAAGGTCATCGAGCGGACTTAGCACACCCTGTCCACCCTGTTGCAGTACATGAGTGTATATCATGGTTGTGGCTACATCCTTGTGCCCTAATAATGCCTGTATAGTCCTGATATCGGTGCCGCGCTGAAGAAGATGAGTGGCGAAACTGTGCCGGAATGTGTGAGCGCTTACTCGTTTCGTCAGCCCTGTCTTACGTACAGCCGCCTTGATAGCCTTGTTTATAACACTGGGATCTACATGATGACGTCGTACTTTTCCGCTGCGCGGATCAATTGCAAGATTACGAGCGGGAAACACATACTGCCAATTCCATTCCTTTGCGGCATTTGGATATTTCCTTGCGAGAGCATTTGGCATGTAAACCTCCCCGTGCCCTTGATCCAGATCCCGGTTATGGATCACCCGCACTTTTGCAAGATGATTCTGAAGTAACGGAATGGCTGAGGTTGGGAAAGTCGTAATCCGATCTTTTGCGCCTTTGCCCGAACGTACAACGAGGCACTTGAGATCATAGTCTATATCTTGCACACGAAGGCGAACAGCTTCCATAATGCGTAGCCCGCTACCGTATAATAACTTAGCAACCAGTTGCGGGACACCCCCCATAAGAGCAATGATCTGAGCTACCTCTTCCCTGGTCATAACCACGGGGACATTGATCTTCCTGGATGCCCGGACCGCATTAATTTCCTGGTCAAGGGGTTGTTTCAGAACATGTTTGTACAGGAAAACCAGCGCATTCATAGCCTGATTCTGTGTGGATGGAGCCACGTTTTTATCCACTGCCAGGTGTGTCAGGAAAGCCTCGATCTTGGCTTCACCCTCTATTAGATCTTGCCGACTGGTCATACTGTGGTGCCGTATATAACGTTTAATCCAGTCACAATAAGTTCGTTCCGTATGGATCGAGTAGTGATGCAGCCGCATCACATCCCGCGCTTCATCAAGCAGTTTCCGGTTTTTAGATATTGACATATGATACTCCTGTCAATTAAAATACCATAACTGAAGATAATGGGGCAAGGCAAATATGCCCAAAAATGTCATCAATATCATTATATCAGGGCAAATTTGCCTGTTAATCAATGGTTATGTTTTCAATACATTTATCTCAATAGGAGAAAGAATGATGTACCAAAAAATAACTGCCGAAATACAAGACAAATTTTATCAACAGAATTTTCCAAATGATGGTCAACGATTTGTTGCATGGTATCTGCGTAATATCCATTTGAGGGACATGAATGAAACCAAGGATGATATGACAGATGGGGCTGATGACAAGCAAATTGATGCAATATTCATTGATGATAATCAGCAATCAATTTTTGTCCTGCAAGGCAATTTTATTGGTAACGGATCAGTTGATGCTGAGCCTTTGCGTGAAGTATTGTCTTCATGGGTACAATTGCGAGATTTAGTTAGACTTCAAGAGGTCGGCAACACTAAATTAAAGAGAAAGTTGTCTGAAGTAGCAAGAGCTTTGGAAGATGAATACGAGATTGAATTTGAACTGGTTACAACAGGTGCACTAACTGATGCTGCGAAAACCGACTTAGGCACATTTCAAGCACAGCTTGTTGATCTGAGTGAAAATAACGATTTTTTTGCGACGATTAAAGTCGTTGACAATAATGAATTAAAGAGAAGGTATGATATAGCTCTTGAAAAAGATAATCCAACTATTAATCACAATGTAGATTTATCAAATAGCAAGGCCATGGAAATTGAAATAGCTGGAAATAAAGTGGTAGTCGCAACTCTGCCATTAAGAGAATGTATAAGAATGCCAGGTATAAAAGATGGAACATTATTTCAAAAAAACGTTAGACAGAGCTTAGGGATGAGTAACAGAGTAAATAAAGGGATAAAAAGCACTATATATTCACCACAGCATAAGGATTTCTTTTTTTATCATAATGGCATCACAGCAATTTGCAACAAATTATCGTTGAACAATAGTGAGCTAAAACTCCATGGTTTGAGTGTTGTAAATGGATGTCAATCATTAACCACAATATTGAATTGTAGCGAAAAAGTTAAACAACTGGATGAAACATATATTCTATTTCGTTTCTATGAGATACCCCAAAGGGAAAGAGGCGATAAAATAAGCGTAAATACCAATTCACAAAGTGCTGTAAAACCGAGAGACCTCAGAAGTAATGATAAAAGAGTTTTAAATATTAAGAAATCTTATGAACAGAAATATCCTAACGGGTATTTTGTTAGCAAACGCGGTGAGGTCTCCCCAGCGTCTAAAGACAAAGACTATGTATTGGATTTGCTTAATATGGGCAAGTATCTCATTTCGTGGCACTCCCAAAGACCAAACATCGCCTATAGTGAAACAAAGATTTTTGACAAGTATTTTGATCAGCTTTTTAAAAAGGATTATTCTCCAGAAAAGGCACAGGCTTTAAATTTCTGGATGAAAAAAGTTTGGGAAAAATGGAACAAAGATAATCCGTTGGGCCTAAATGAAAGTTTGCTCGCTATGCGTGCTTATGCCCCATATCACCACCTTTATGCGATTTCAGTATGTTTTGGAGTTTCAAACTCCATGCCTATGGAAAGTGTTCCAGATCCAAACCTGGCGATGAATAGAGCGATTGAAGACAGCTTGGCTGATCAGATCGTAGACTTAGCAGGTAGGTCTTTAAGTTTTGCTTTAGAATCTGCGGCAAATGAACCACAGCCATCAAATCGGGTTTTTAGCCCGCAAAACTGGATAAAAACTAAAACATGCTTGGCTGGAATACGCGCTGCGGTAAGCCAGAGCTTGAATATGTTACCTATGATGAATGCTGAGATTGCCAATAAGATAAAACTGGGGCTTAAAATGGAACGTGAACACTTTGAGGCAAGATGGACAGCAGACTGAAAAACATAACAATGGTATTAACTCGGATTTGAAAAAGCTGACGCTTTTTCAAACCGGTTATACCAAGCGTTATATGAATTCCACTAATAAAGGAGTAGCGTGAAAAAATGAATAATCTAAACGAGGCTTTAGTACCGATAGTAGAAAAAATAAAGAAATTTCGTTCTCTTTATGAGCAGAACGAGATGGCGGTGAGGGACCAAATAATAAATCCTATTTTGCGGAATCTCGGATGGGATCCTGAAAACCCCGAGGAAGTACAGCCTAATGTATCCACAGAAGAAGGTGTGCCAGACTACTCCTTGATTAAGAACGGAAAGAAAATCCTCTTCGTTGAAGCAAAAAAGTTGGATGTTGACATTGAACAAAAAGAAGTCGTCCGCCAATTAGCAAAGTATTCTTTTGGCGAGGGCACAAAATACGGTGTATTGACCAACGGCGCAATATGGGTGCTGATTAGGTCATTCGAAGAGGGAACCACTTTAACTGAGCGAATCATTTGGAAAACAGACATAGAAAATGAAGAACTGCCAGCGGTACTCAGAAAGATATCTACAATCTCAAAAACCAACATCGAATATATAGAAGTTTTAGTGAAGAAATCTCAAATATTAGATGAAATATGGCAATCTCTCTTGGATGAGCCTGAAGAGATGATAAAGGGGCTCATGCCAGTAGTTAAATCGATTATCACGCAAGGTTATCTAGACTATCAGTTTGAAGACACAGAAATTGAGGATTTGTTGAAAGAAAGGGTTAAGGAAATAATTTCAGGTGAATTTGGGGAGAAAACTTCCTCTGATACATCCATGGAATCAATACCATTTCGAGGTGAAAGGCCACGAAAGATGAAACTAAAAGGTGAAGTCTTTGAACTCCGCAATTCTTATGAAATTTTAGTCACCACTGCTAACTGGCTCGTAAAGAACGGCAAGCTAAAACCCTCTGACTGTCCAGTAGTAATTGGACGAGGTAAAAGAAACCTTATCAATAAGGAACCGAAGCAAAAGTATGGTGATGATTTTCGTGCTCCCAAAAAACTTTCAAATGGGCTATGGATAGACGCACATAATAACACTGCTGGTTTAATAAACTCTGCTAAACGGCTATTAGAAAAATTTGGAGTTTCATCCGATATACTGACAATTGAGTAATTAAGATGGAGAGAATTCATATAACCTATAAGGATTGAGTCGATCCGCGAGGCGGTCGAACTCAATCCATTGTTCAATAAATATGAAACATGGGGGACACCTCCCCTATTTTACTAAAGAATTTTTGTTGAATGATTGCAAAAATCCGAGAAGGGCAAAACGTTCGCCTCGCCTGCGGCGTGGCGAACGCCGAGTTCAGCTACACTCTCCGATTTGACGCGCCGCAAGCGGCGCGAACAAATCGTTCGAGCGGAAATCCCGCTCTGCGGGACTCCGCCCCTTGATTGACGCGAAAGGAAAGTAAAAATACTTTCCTTTCACGCCAAGTCGGGGTTCCGCTCAACTCGGCGTTAGCTGTAAAAATTAATAGATTTTGGAGTCAAACATGTTTTTTTGGAATCACAGGGTTATCCATAGATATCATGAGGAAAATGATACTCATACATATCATATTCACGAAGTATATTATGATGAAAATGGATCAATTGAAGGATGGACTGAATCAGCAATGGAACCATTTGGAGAAACACCTTCCGAACTTCGTGAGGACATCAGGCATTTTATAAAGGCCTTTCAAAAACCAATATTAATAGCGAAGATAATGGATGGTAAAGAAATCCTGGTCCCGGATGAAGAGGCTCCAGAAATAAATCAAGGCCATTATTCTGAATTCTTGGATCGATCATGGGTGGCCATAGATTATATTTACCAATTTCTTGGATGCCATCCATTACTGAGAAAGGAAAAAAGACTTCAGGATATATATTTTAAAGCAGAAAGCGCTCTATCTGATTTATATCAGGAGGCTGGAAAACTCGAACATGAATCAGAACAAAACCGCAGCTAACAAGGCGGTTGCCTAAAATACCTCTTGACTGCTTGGCCTGGAATGGCTATACTTGGGATATACACAAGGAGGTGGTTACATGCATACGAAGATTCAAAAATGGGGTAATAGTCAGGGACTACGTCTTGCCAAGAACGTGCTAGAAGATGCTCGCCTTGGAGTTGGGGACGAGGTGGAGGTTGCGGTACGAGACGGTATCATCGTTATCGCGCCAATCAGGAAAATCCGCGGACGGTACCGTCTCGAGGACCTCGTGGCGCAAATTCCCGAAGACTACCACACCAGCGAAGTCGATTGGGGGGAGCCGGTCGGTAAGGAGGCATGGTAGATGGCGGTCTATATCCCCAGACAAGGCGACATTATTGCCATCACTTTCGATCCCCAGTCCGGTTACGAACAGAAAGGGCGTCGGCCTGCTCTGGTTGTGAGCAAGGACTTGTTCAACCGTAGCACTGGCTTGGCCATTGTGTGTCCCCTAACGAACACAGAACGCGGGTTTCCCTTCCACGTACCTGTTCCGGAAAATAGTAGCCTGACGGGGTTCATCATGGTTGAGCAGGTCAAGTCAGTCGACTTCCGTACTCGTCAAGCGAAGCGCATCGAACGTGCCTCAGATGAACTGCTGGCAAACGTGCTATCGATATTAGATGCCTGCATCTACTAACCGGTCAATTCAAAGGGGTCAGGTCTTGCTTTTTGCCATCATGTATGATACCTGTTGTTCATGGCACGGCCGATACGCATAGAATACGAAGGTGGTTTTTATCATATAACCTCCCGGGGAAATGCCCGGCAGGATATCTTTGCAGATACTGAAGACTACCGGACGTTTCTCATGATCCTTGCCGATGTGGTTGAACGTTATCGCTGGATTGTCCATGCGTACTGCCTCATGGGCAACCATTATCACCTCCTGGTGGAAACTCCCCAGGCTAATCTATCCCAGGGCATGCGCCAGCTCAATGGCGTTTACACCCAGAAGTATAACAGGCGTCACGATCGTGTAGGCCATCTCTTCCAGGGCCGCTATAAAGCATTTGTCGTCGAAAAGGATGCCTACCTTCTCGAACTCAGCCGATATATTGCGTTGAATCCTGTACGGGCGGGACTGGTTCATTCACCGGAAGAATGGTCTTGGTCGTCATACGGTGCAACGGCTGGTATGAGACAACGAGAATCGGTTCTCCACACAGACTGGCTCCTAGCTTTATTCTCCCCTTCGAAGGTTCATGCCCGTGAACGGTACATTTCCTTTGTGAAGGAGGGATCGGATAGTGAAAGTCCTTTGAAAGAAGCCAGAGGCGGGCTGATATTAGGGCGAGGAGAATTTATTGAAAAAGTCCAAAAGTTAATTGATGAGTCGGAAACGGATGAGGCTGTGCGAATGGAGAAGTATGCCGCACGTCCCTCCCTTACGGAGATATTCGAGGGCACGCAAAGAAACGAAGGAATCTACGATGCTGTGTACCGTTGGGGATATAAATTGAAGGATGTTGGCAACCACATTGGACTTCATTATTCACGGGTCAGTAAAATCGCCGCAAGGGTGGCAAAAAGCAAGACCTGACCCCCGATTTCTTACCCGAACGTTCCGAACTCCTTCAGCAGCGCTCTGGCCTGCTCGTCCATCAGGTCGAATTTTTCCAGAGTTTCAGGCAAAGGAATCCCGTCGGACGAGAACCCTTTTTCCTTATATACGGCATCACAAAGGCGTTGGTAATCCTGTATTCTAATTTCCATCAGAAGCTTATGCCTTTCGTTCGGATCATCCGGCATCTTCTCC
Source organism: Syntrophales bacterium (assembly GCA_030655775.1). Taxonomy (NCBI): domain Bacteria; kingdom Pseudomonadati; phylum Thermodesulfobacteriota; class Syntrophia; order Syntrophales; species Syntrophales bacterium. The sequence goes on along the minus strand of JAUSPI010000154.1, from coordinate 52,400 downwards.
TTACCGAGACGTTCCTGCAGCCATTCATCGTAATATTCGGTTCGAGATTCATGCTCGTTAGAATACACGGGGCCCATGGCTCTTAACGGAATCTGATCGCTTGAGCGGGTTCCCTTTCCCTGGCGGAGATTGATCATCTTCTGCAGTAATAACAGCCGTTCTGAATCGTCCAGTATATCCTGCAGGGTTTTGCTGCTGCCCGTTGTCGAGTTGAGATATTTGACATAATATTCCAGCGTGGGAAAGTTCTTTGCGGGGGCTTCCGTACTTGCCGCATCGGGATGACGCACGTCGATCCACGGAAGCTTGCACAGCCCTGTGGCATTGAACCATGTGCGGATCTGGGGGAACCACCGGAGCGCATTGGCTTTAAGTTCAAAAGTCGGAAGCTCTTTGTTGACCTGGTCGATAAAGATCAGCCATGCCTCATCATGCTGCGGTCCTTTCAGGGCAAAGCCGTACCCGCCCTGCTGGGCGAGTGACTCTTTGGTGATGTACATCGAAAATTCAAGCCCTTTAACCTCCATTCCGAATTTGTTCAACTCCTCCATCACATCATCTTTGGATACGTCTTTTCCGGCTGAATATTTTTCAGCAACCCATCTCTTGCCCCTTGCTACCCCCTGGCCGACAATCTTACCAAAACCTTCTCCGTCGGCGATTTCATGCAGTAGGCGGTCTGCGGCGTCTATGTTACCGAATGTCAGGTCATAACCGATATCAGCTGTACTCAGAAAGCCGCGCTGGACACACTCCATAAAGAACGATATTGTCACACCTGTGGAGATTGTATCGAGGCCGTATTCATCACAATACCAGTTATATTCCATAATATAATGGGGATCAAAGATACCCATACAGGAAACAGACCCTACGGTTTCATACTCAGGGCCGTCAATACAGACCTTTCGTCCTGCCTCCGGCCCCCTTGTCAGCTCAACGTCTTCAGCAGTCTTGGCACATGCCAGATTACAGCCGTAATAGCACCCGTCTTGCATCTTTTTACTGAAATACTTGTCGAGAAAGACATATGAAAAGATCTTTTTAGACTCCGGACTCTGCCCGTATTGATAATTATTAATCGGGAAAATGTGAAACTTATCCATATACTCGGAAAGGCCGGTGGTGCCCCATGCGGATAAACGGAGCTGTTCCGGGTCGTACTGCCTTAAAACTTTTTTTAATGCGGAACCTGCCTCGCGTACGCCTTCAGGATCTATTGCATTGTTGCCATTCGCTTTTGAAAGACCGGAGCGGGCAATAATTCCCCTCAGACCTTTGAACCGCATGACTGTTCCAGTGCCGCCTCTGCCGGCCTGCTTGGAGCGGATGCGTTTACGCTTCAGGTCGAAAAAGAGGCTGTTAATGATACCAAACCTGGCATTGCACGCGCCTTTCCCCGCGGTTACCGCAGCTATATCGTTGCTGAACTCTCCACTGTTAACGTCTTTTAGAAGGGCTTCGCCAAAGGAGAGGGCACCTTCATCTGTTTTTTTATCGTAGGCTGGCGCGGCGGCGATGCTGATGGTTCCGGCATCTCCATCAACAATAATGACAACATCCTCTCCGGAAATTCCAGAGACGGCCATTGCGTCAAAACCGGCAAGTTTTAGCAACGGCGCAAAGTGACCACCGATATTTGAATCTATGAATGTATCTGTAAGGGGCGAGATAGTGCCAAAGACAAATTTGCCGGTGCCCGGGAAACCGGGTTCGTTGCCCAGCGGGCCGCTGGCCATGACGAGAATATTTTCCGGGCTGTCATAACGGGTCTCCCTGCTTGTTTCATCCCAGATTAGCTTTATGGCATATCCTCGGCCGCCGACATATTTATTCTTAAATTCCGGCTCCAGTTCCACAATGGTAATATCCTGTGTGCCGAGATCCACTTTCAGTATCCGGTCAGTATATCCGCCTGTAACTATGGCAGGCTTATAGTTGATCTGCTGCAGTATTTTCATGTTCTACCTCTCTAACATTAATATGTTCATCAGTTAATTCAAACAGTTAAAGATACACAGTCTTATTGACCGTTGACTATGCATTAAAGCCGATTTAGTGTCAACAAAATTGTGGAGGGGTAGGGCAGAAGTGATTACCCTTGACATATCCCTTCTAATTACTCATAATACTTACAAAAAAGTGGAACGAGGACTGAGATGCTTAGAGTGGGATTTTTTCAGTTTGACCCTAAGTTTGGGGAAGTGGCGGTTAATCTTTCGAAGGTAGTGTCTGCTTTGCGCGGCGCCGAAGCAGATATCATTGTTTTACCCGAACTTGCGTTCACCGGATACTTCTTTGAGGATCGTTCAGAACTTGCTTCACTGGCAGAAGATCCTGCTAAGTCTCCAACTGTTTCCAGCCTGATTGCATTATGTCGCGACCATGATTTCTTTTTGGTTACCGGATTTGCCGAAAAAAGCGCTGACAAGATATTCAACAGCGCCCTGGTCATTGGGGGTGATGGCATTCTCCATACTTACCGAAAGTTACATCTCTTCAACACAGAAAAAGAGTATTTTGATCCTGGCGACACTCCCCTCGATACGATTGAATTGCGCGGTGTAAAAATTGGCGTAATGATCTGTTTCGATTGGACATTCCCCGAGGTTGCCCGGGTACTTACCCTGCAAGGTGCTGATCTTCTGTGTCATCCATCTAATTTGGTTCTTTCATACTGCCAGCAGGCCATGCTCACCCGCTGCCTGGAAAATTTTGTTTTCGCTGTCACGGCAAACCGCTTTGGTTCGGAAATTCGTCCGAGGGGCACTTTGACTTTTACCGGTCAAAGCCAATTGGTGGGGCCGAAGGGCGAATTGGTTTATCGCGCGAAGCCCGAGGAAGAGGAACTTTTCATAGCTGAGATCGACGTGAGCAAGGCCCGGGATAAATCAATAACTCAGAAGAACAATTTGCCTGAGGACCGGCGTCCCGAATACTACAAAAGAATCGCATCTTGAACTGAAAATTAGAGACTCTCGAACAATTCATCAAGTATGATGCATTCGTAAAAAGTCATAAACTGCACCATTTGTCATGCTGAACTTGTTTCAGCATCTAATTATTTCAGCAAGTTAGAGACCCTGAAATAAATTCAGGGTGACAAAAAAAGACTTTTTACGAGACCATCAAGTATAATAGTTGAAAAGTTATTGATAATAGGAAATAGGCAAATTTGCCGGAAAACTCATCTAATACAAACTTATCAGGGCAACTCGGCATTGTCTTTTTGAAGGGTTTGCATAATACCCATAACTGCTATGACATGAAAGGAGGTGATTTAAGGTAAAATTAAAACTGACGTAATTGAACAAATAGATTTCAGACGAGTAACCAAAAATGCCAAAAGACAGAATTTAAAGAATAACTAAAGAAAGGAGGAAAATCATGCCCGATAGAGTTTACAAGATTATTGAATTGATAGGAACAAGTGATGTTTCCTGGGAGGAAGCTGCCAAACATGCGGTGGAGACTGCCAGCGAGAGTCTTCAAGATTTGAGAATCGCAGAGGTTAGTCAGCTTGACATGAGAGTTGAGAAAGGTAAAGTGGTCGAATACCGTGCCAAGGTAAATCTTTCCTTTAAATATGAACCTGGCTCTTAATGATTTAAGTGCGGTTGCGGCTGACTGAGCTATGTAGTCAGCCGCAACTATCAAGGGGTTATGTCTGCTCTTGATTCATTTAAGTATAAGGGGTCTATAAGATGCGACCCCGAGACTCCTATGACATTATGACGTTAAATGAGCTTTTTGACATACTCGATTTAAACAAAGATGGTGAACTTTCAAGATCGGAGCTTCACATTGCCGCGAAACGATTGGGGTGGCACTGGTACGAGGCCCCCATTTTCGCCGTTTTTGATCTCCTTACCATTCTGAAACCTGTCCAAAAGATTGAATTCGTTGTTTTTATGAGGGAGATTACAGAAGATCCTCTTGGCCCGTACGGCAAAGTTCTTCTCAATGCGCCGCATTTTTCGTCTCCGATTGGATCAAAGAACGTTCTGCCTTCGACACAGAAGCACGGAGAGGGCAGTAACACCTTAAAAAAACGGCAAGGGGCAACACCGAATGAGAATATGTATGACAACGGGGTTTCACTTTTAGAAGATACCGCCGGTACCAATGTGGCAAATGATTATCAGAGGCTTTTGAACAGTCTTGAGAGATTTCACATTTCAGTTGATGATGCTGCCGTGCTGCTCATCGACCCGCAACAGTCCTTTACAAGCGGCGCCTGGATGCAGTCTATCGGGTCTCAAGCTGAAGTTGAGGTTAAACCGATTCACCTTGCATTCAATAATTGCGCTCAATTTTTAAATGAAAACTATCGTTACATTGAAACTATGTTCAGCAGATGCCCGTTTCCGCCTGATAGTTACGGCTGGGATGATCGACTGACAGGAATAATCGACAACAGACAGCTTTACTTCATAAAACCTGGAAACAGCATTCTGTTTCCATCGACGAATGGGTTCCGGCAATGGGTTACACGCTCTATCAATGACGGCAGAAAAACCTTGGTTATGGGGGGATGCACTCTGAACAGTTGTCTTAGAGTATCTTCAATTGAGACACAAGATCTTTTTAATGACCAGAAACTTCGAGTGGTTGTCGATTTGAATTTATCTGGAGCGCGTACGAGGAATTTCATTCGTTCTTCAATGTATGGCGGATTGTCCGCTGTTGAGTATGCTGTTCGCGAAATGACAGCGGCAGGTGTCACGGTGGTACGGCGTGTAGAATGGAAATAAATCGATTGAGCCGTCTCATGTTTATGGGGGAGAAGAGAGTGACCGGGAGCGCACCCGCAAGCCTCGCCCTGTGGGCGGGGAGACTCACATTACAATAGGTGTTCTAGCTATGGATCATAGGGTTGCAGAAAAGTATTCACGTGTTGCAAAGCGCTATGACATGTCCGAATACCCGTTTGAACGGTTGCTATTTCGGGAACTGAGAACTGAAGCGATTTCGTATGCCCGAAAGAACACGTTGGAAGTCGGGGTTGGAACAGGCAAAAATTTCCCGTACTACGCCTCTGACATAGAACTTACCGCGATCGATTTTAGCCCGGGGATGCTGAAAATCGCTCAAGAAAAAAAGAAAAATACCCATGTCAAATCCCTGCGATTGCATGAGATGGATGTCGAACACCTTACCTTTGATAAGGACTCGTTTGATACTGTCGTCAGCACCTTTGTCTTCTGTACCGTTCCTGATCCGATTGCCGGCTTGAAAGAAATTCGTCGTGTCTTGAAACCTTCTGGAACAGCGATTTTTCTCGAACATATGAAAAGCCGCCACCGTGTGGCGAATCTCTTTCTCTACTCCATGAATATCTTTTCGACACGTCTTCTTGGAACATCGATGGTGCGTGAAACGCAGCGCAACATTGAATCGGCAGGTTTCACCGTGGAATCTGCTCATAATAAATTTCTGGACGTTATTCGGCTTATTATTGCCAGAAAACGATTGTGATGAACAATCTATGATCTTCAGAAGGAGAAAGCAATGGAGTCATTAAACAAGTATGGAAGTAACGTGATAATTTCTGCGGTAATATTTACTTTTATTTTTGTTTGTCCGTTTTGCATCTCTGAGATCCGTGCCGGCGATGAGGCAGCGATCATTGAACTGTGGGACTGTGTCAAGCCACCCGCACCGGTTGAATTGAAAGCCGTCAAACTTAACCCGAAGGAAACAGCCTTCTTAATTTTGGACATAGAGGAACTGACATGCAATTCCAAAAGAAGACCACGGTGTATTGCCTCTGTCCCTAAAATCAAGAAATTTTTAGGTCAGGTCCGGGATAAACGAGTTGCTGTTGTGTACAGTCTTACAAGGAATGCCGAACGAGAAACCATTTTGCCCGGTGTAAAACCCGTGGGGAATGAGCCGATCGTCAAATCAAGCGTCGATAAATTCTTTAACACCGATTTGGAAAACATTTTGCGTGAAAGGGGAATTAAAACGGTAGTTATCGCCGGTACGACGGCCGAAGGCGCTGTATTGCACACTGCAACCGGTGCCGCCATGCGAGGCTTACAGGTTATTGTCCCGATTGACGGGATGTCTGCCGGTACTCTTTATGCTGAACAATATACTGCCTGGCATCTTGTAAACGCACCGGGGTCCAGGCGGAGGACAACGCTGACCAGATTCGACATGATAGAGTTCTAAATTTATCATTTAACGTGGTGAAAAAAGGTAAAGAAGAATAAAGAGGAAGAAATATGCAGGCACGTGCATTGCTCATGGAAGAGCACCGCCTTATCGAACGCATAATCGTGCTCATCCAGCAGGCGTTGAACCAGATCAAAGCAACCGATGAAATCGATCTTTCCTTATAAAAATACGACTTTTTGACGGATACACCTGTCCATGATTGAAAAAATCTGCTGGAGATGGCGAAAGGATATCATTAGGATTACTATGAGTGGTGCCGGAAAACGATGTTATCGGTAAAGTTTCAGCAGCGGGGCGGGCTGCCGTCCTTTTTGTTTATATCGATTGGAGGTATTAAAAATGAGTGCATCATCTGCAAACTGTAAAACCATTGTACTTTATACTCTGTATGTTCTCTGTTTTTGTTTTTTCATTTCGGTCGTTTCAGTAACTTCTGTCGGTGCCCAGGCGAATTATCCCGAAACTATTTCGGCTTTGCGTACCGCCTACCAGAATGAAATGACAGCCTTTCATGCCTACATCGCTTATGCCGAAAAGGCAGAATCGGAAGGTTATCCGAATATCGCTCAACTGTTTATGGCCATTGCAAATTCCGAGTCCATCCATGCCCGCAATTTCAAGAGGATCTTGACTGAATTAAAGGTCGATGTAAAAGAGATGCCGCCACCGAAGCTCACAGTATTAACTACTAAGGAAAACCTCAAATACCTGACAGAAAAAGAGATCAAGGAAATTGATCAAACGTACCCCTCACTGATTGAACGAATCAAACCGGAAAAACATGAAGCCGCCATTCATAATATGTCGTGGGCATGGAAATCAGAAGAACAGCATCGAGATCTTCTTAAGAAAATTCATTCGGGTACCGGGATGCTTTTTAGGGCCATGGCAAAAATAATAGAGATAACCCCTATGCGCTCCTTTGTTTGTCAGGTTTGTGGGTCAACGATTCTTAAGTTACCCACCAAGGCATGCCCTATCTGCGGGAACCCGGTTTCAAACTATAAAAAAATCGGCAAGTAAAGACTCATTTATAAAAAGGGGTCTTCTCCAATTTAGTTGGAGAAGAGGGGCCAAGGATTCAAGGGGTCAAGGATTCAAGGGTTTGTTTTCTAAAGACTTTATCAGCGCTTTTAACATTCTTTCGCTTTCTGCTATGTCTTTTTTTAATTTACCCAATACACCTTTTTCAATTAAATCCAAATCCCCTGCTGATAATATTTGCGTTTCCAGTTCGCAAACAGAACCATAAAATATATAAAGCATCCTAATGTAATCCAGGGTTGTCTTTTTTTCTTTCACTCGAATCCTTGACCCCTTGACCCCTTGACCCCTCTGGTATTAATTATAGATAACGCACTTATTTTGCCTTAATTAACTTCAACTAATCGGGAGATGATCCATAAAAAGGAATATGTTTGTTTTATGTTGCGCCCCTTACCCCGCCTACAAGGCGGGGCTTGCGGGTGCGTTCCCGGTTGGGATACAGGTCGTTTCGAAAAGTGGTTGACAAGTAAACCTGTTCGATGTCATCGTGGCTTTTCTGTTACTGTTGCCGTGAATGCATGAGAAACGGGAGGGCAACAAATAAGTGCTTGCAAAATAAGCGTTTACCGGTAGTTCGCCGCGGCAGGACATCCGGGATAGTAGGACGCGGGGAGAGATGGAAAGCGAGCCTACGCTATTTACAACAGGATAATAAAATGTTCTTTTTCTTCGTCTTCACCATCTGGGCGGCAGTGTTAACACATATCTTCTACCGAACGAAGGTGCTGCTTGACCTTCGATGGCAGGTTATTGCAGTGTTCGGCATGGCGCTCTACCTCGTGGGGTTCGCTTATGTTCCCACTCGAGTAATGATTGCCAAGAACATAGCCGAAGATTTAGCTCCAGTACTGGAATACACGGCTGTGTTGTTCATCGGCATCGCAGCGATCCTGTGGACGCTACTGTTCGTTTTCGAGATAGTAGCAGCAACTGTATGGCTGGCAACACGTTGGCGTATTCGGAACGCTTCGTTGCGAACGCGGCGTACGATGGCGGCAGTATTATGGAGCGTGGCAGTGGTGCTCAGCGTGATAGGATGCACGATAGCATCCTCTACTCCGTCGGTAACCAGGTTACAGGTTACGGTTCCCGGTGCGGAGGCGAAGAGATTTGTATTGATCTCCGATTCTCATCTTGGTGCAAGTTCCTCCGAGAAACAGTGGCGCCGAACCCTGAAGGCGGCACGTGAACTGGGACCGGATGCGGTCTTGATTCCGGGGGATTTGGTCGATGATCACAGCCGTCACACCGAACCACAGGTAGCATTAATTCGTGAGTTTTTCCCTGGAATGCCGGTTTATATTACGACCGGCAACCACGAGTTCTACTCCGGGGTGAATCAATTCAAAAAACTTTGTGAGCGGCTGCAGTTCCGGCTGCTGCGCCAGGAGGTTGAAACACTTTCTCCGGGGCTTTCAATTGCGGGTGTTGACGACAAGCATTTTGTTCCGGCACATACGGCAGTCGAAGAAATCCTGCCTAAGATCAAGGGAGCAGTACTATTCTTAACGCATCGTCCGGAGGTTGCACATTTTCTGCATAACCGGCCGATGACGCTGGCGTTAGCGGGACACACGCACGGCGGTCAGAGCCTGCCGATGGTTTTTCTCGTGGGACTTGGGAATGGTGGGTTTAAGGCGGGCTACTACAAGGTCGGCGAGGCACACCTGTATGTGTCGAAGGGGACCGGTGTATGGGGACCGCCAATGCGGTTGCTTGCGTCGCCTGAACTCGTACTGATTGAAGTACGACCGGGCCTGCGATTCGAAGTGAAATGTAGCTCTATGTGAGGTTCCCTGGACCCCTGGCAGGTTCGGAAAGGTAGCAATAAAGAAAAGTATTATATATAATATGCCATTATCTGCATATTGCAGATTAAGGCGACACACGCTGCACGCCGCCTCAACGGGGAGGCAAAAAATGAAAAAGCTGCTCACCATATTTATTTATCAGAGCGGTACTGACACATTGCTGGTTATGTTCCTTCTGGTGGAGACGCTATGCTGTAAAAAATCGGTATAGAGGATCGATGATGATAGATCCCGAAATGGCAAAAAAGATAGATTCAGTTCTTGAAAGGGTGAAAGATCCGGAAAGCGGTCTCTCCGTTGCCAGGCTGGGAATAGTGCAGAAAGTCCGCTACAACGAAGAAAAGAAGGAAATGTATATTTTTACCGATTTTCTCAGCCACCGGCCCAAGTGTCTTACCTGCGCGGGCATCGCTATGGCTATCATGTCCACCATCCGGACAAGCCTTGAAGGGGAATTCAAAAAAGAGTTTCCCCACCTTGTCATCAAATTTGTCTGAGGTATAATTGATAGAAATGATAAAGGTACTACCCCAAGATAATCTAAGATAGTAAGAGGTGCTTTATGAAAATCTTTATTTGGCGGCACAGTAAGAGATTCTCCAGTTGGTCTATGTTCGATGAACCCCACGTTTACAAAGATAACTATATCGAGGCAGAAGTTATAATACTGGCGAATTCCAAAGACGAAGCCCTGGAATTGCTGAAAAACGATGATAAGTGGGATATTGGAGAATTAAAGAGAATAGAGCCTAAGGTTGTTTTATTGGACCAGCCTGCTGTAGTTGATCAACTTATTGATTTTATATAGAAAGCAAAGAAGAAAGGGGAGGATGCTATGCCGTACGTAAATATTAAGATAACGGATGAAGGAGTTACACAAAAGCAGAAAGCTCAGCTTATTGAAGGAGCAACCAGGTTACTTTCGGATATCTTGGGAAAAAATCCTCAAACTACAGTAGTTGTCATTGATGAAGTCAAAACTGATAATTGGGGGATTGGCGGGGAAACTGTTACAGCAAGGCGACAGCGAGGGTAGCGATATCTTTATGTTGTGGTACTGAAAGGAGTGTCTTTAGATGAAACTTCAAGAAAATATTAAGGAGATGTTTCCGGAAGAGAAAGATATACCAGCCGACTTTAATTTTGAAACACCTTATGATCAAACGGAATATCTGATCAATGGAGACTTGCGTTACTGGGATGGCCCGATGCGGGAAGTTTTTTCTCCGGTTTGCATTAAAACGTCGTCAGGACTATCCCGGAAATTGATAGGCCGATACCCGCTTTTGACGGAAGAGATAGCGGAGGAAGCGCTTGATTCTGCAGTAAAAGCTTACGATAACGGAAGAGGGCTCTGGCCTACAATGTCCACAGGAGAAAGAATCCGGCACATTGAAGAATTTGCATACCGGATGAAGCAAAAGAAAGCCGAGATTGTTAACCTGTTGATGTGGGAGATTGGGAAATCTTACAAGGATTCTGAAAAGGAATTTGACAGAACGGTTGACTACATACGGGATACTGTAGATGCATTAAAGGATTTGGATCGCACTTCCTCCAGGTTTCAAATTGAACAGGGAATTGTTGCACAGATCCGCAGAGCCCCCATGGGCGTTGTCCTGTGTATGGGGCCTTTTAATTATCCCCTGAATGAAACCTTCACCACGTTTATTCCCGCTCTAATAATGGGGAATACGGTAATTTTTAAACCTCCAAAATTAGGAGTATTGCTTCATCGGCCGCTGCTGGAGGCATTTAAGGAATCGTTTCCAAAGGGGGTTGTAAACACTGTTTATGGTGATGCCCGCAGAGTTATTGCTCCATTGATGTCTTCCGGGAAAATAAATGTTTTAGCTTTTATTGGGACAAGCAAGGTGGCAGATATATTAAAAAAACAGCATCCAAAACCTCACCGGCTGCGTTGCGTTCTCGGATTGGAGGCAAAAAATGCAGGTATCATTCTCCCGGATGCTGATTTGGAATTGGCCGTCAAGGAGTGTATTTCAGGAAGCCTTTCATATAATGGACAGCGTTGTACTGCGCTTAAAATATTATTTGTGCATTCCGGGTTGGTAGATTCGTTTCTTGATAGATTTACAGAAGAGATTGGCAAATTAAAATTCGGTATGCCATGGGAAGATAACGTTAATATAACGCCTCTGCCGGAATCCGATAAGCCGAAATATTTAACGGAACTGATTGAAGATGCCACCCGTTTAGGAGCCAGGGTCGTTAATGAAGGGGGCGGCACTGTAAATGAATCATTTTTTTATCCGGCGGTTTTGTATCCTGTCAATCCTGAGATGAGAGTTTGCTGGGAAGAGCAATTTGGACCGGTTATTCCTGTTCTTCCTTTTGATGATATTGAGGAGCCGATAAAGTATATTATTGACTCAAATTATGGACAGCAGGTGAGCATTTTCGGCAGGGATCACGAAACGATAGCACACCTTATCGATCCCCTGGTCAATCAGGTATGCAGAGTCAATATTAACAGCCAGTGTCAACGAGGCCCTGACACGTTTCCGTTCACGGGAAGAAAAGATTCCGCTGAAGGCACTCTTTCTGTGTCGGATGCATTGCGGGTATTTTCAATCAGGACATTAGTAGCAGCAAAGGGAGTGGATATTAACCGGGAAATCATTACACGTATTGTACGGGAACATAAATCCAACTTCCTTTCAACCGATTTTATCTTTTGATGAAAGGTGACCGGGAGCGCACCCGCAAGTCCCGCCTTGTAGGCGGGGCAAGGGGCGCAATATAAAACAAACATGTTCCTTACCGGGAAGCCTCGCCCTGTGAGCGGGGAGCTTCACTTTGTCCGGTACTTTTTATCAGAGAAGGGATGAAAAGCGAGGAAGTTGTTATGGAAAATATTATTTTGTTTTTGATTTTAGTATTTGTTGGAATCTTATCCGGGGGCGCATTAACCTTTCTTGTTCTTAAACAAAAGAACCAGGGTACTATTGAAAGGGTAAAACTGGAGGGTCAGGTCGAGAAGTCTACTATTACTGAGCGGCTTCAAAACAGGGAAGAACAATTGCAAAACCTCGAATCAGTTATGAGGGCGAGAGAAGAATTTGCGATAAAACTCCAAGGTGAAAATACGGAACTCAAGACAAAACTGTCAGAATTTGAAACAAGACTTCATGAAGAACGTAAGGCTGCTGAAGAAAAGCTTGCCCTTCTTAATGAAGCGCAGCAGAAATTAACCGATGCTTTTAAAGCACTATCGCTGGACGCGCTTAGAAGTAATAATCAATCCTTTTTAGAACTGGCGAAAGAAACACTTGAAAAGTTTCAGGAAGGCGCCAAAGGTGATTTACAAATGCGCCAGAAGGCAATAGACGAACTCGTTAAACCATTGAAAGAATCCCTGGAAAAGGTTGACAGCAAAATTCACGAAATAGAAAAATCCCGTACTACCGCCTATTCCACCCTGACCGAACAAGTAAGATCACTCGCCACCACACAAATCCAGCTTCAGAGTGAAACGGCTAATCTTGTAAAGGCACTTCGAACTCCAACGGTTCGTGGTCGTTGGGGTGAAATACAGCTTAAACGGGTGGTTGAAATTGCCGGAATGATTGAATACTGTGATTTTATTCAGCAGGAATCGGTTACAACTGAAGACGGCCGACTGAGGCCGGATATGGTCATTAAGCTTCCCAACAGCAAAAATATAGTGGTAGACTCCAAAGCTCCATTGCAAGCCTACCTTGAAGCATTGGAGACGCAAGACGAAACGGCTAAGCTGAAAAAACTTAAAGATCACGCACGCCATATCCGCACGCATCTATCGCAGCTCAGTACAAAAACGTATTGGGAGCAGTTTGATCCGACTCCCGATTTTGTAGTTCTCTTTTTGCCGGGTGAAACTTTTTTCAGTGCGGCACTTGAACAAGACCCGAGTTTGATAGAGTTCGGTGTGGATCGGCGCGTGATTTTGGCCACTCCGACGACACTCATTGCTCTGTTGCGGGCTGTTGCCTATGGATGGAGGCAGGAACAGATTGCGGAAAATGTTCAGGAGATAAGCAATCTTGGGAAAACATTGTATGATCGTATAGCCACCCTTGCCGGTCATTTCTCAAATTTAGGAAAAAATCTGGATAGAACGGTTGATAATTACAATAAGGCAGTCGGTTCTTTTGAAGGGCGGTTTCTCGTTGCTGCACGCAAGTTTAAAGAATTGGGGGTTTCAACTGGAAGCGATATTGATACGCTGGAAAGTATTGACAGGTCTTCACGCCCAGTGCAATTATCAGACAGAAACACTTTTGCTATAGAAAATGCCGAAGAAGAATAGCAGAAGGATGGAGGGTTGCCCCCTTATATCCTGTGCTTTATTTCCCTGGATTACTCACTCAGATGTAACTACTCAGGAGTCAGAAGCAAGAATTCAGTAGACAGAAGAAAAAATAAAAACCGTCCAGCAAAAGGCTTTAAACATCGAATGACGTAGAGTCTGTTCCCCAAATTCTGCCGTGCAGGATGTTGCTTCATAATTGAAGAAATCAGTAATTTGTCAGCGTTACATACTGCTTTTATTCTGACTACTGACTACTGGATACCTGAGTAGTTACACTCAGATAATAATGGCTCTTACAATCAGGGCATTCCAGAAAATCCCCTTTATCATTCTGATGTAGACAGCCTTCCCCAATCTGTTCTGTTATTTCACCCTTTTCGTTTTCCATCCTGGAGTTCATCTCGGGGCAATATATCCACGTGCCGCAGTTGCCACAATAAAGATTTTCCTTTAAGGCTTTAGTCCTGCTGACAGTAAATTCTTTCATAATGCACACCTCTTTGATAGAGAATTATCCATATATTATAACACGAAACCTATTTTTTGTTTGACAAACGGAAAATGAAATTATATTGTGAAATATATTTAGAAGCAGAGGATAAAAAGATCAACATGTTTAAAAATACTATTGCCATTATATGCGGGATAATTAGGCCCAATGCATGGGAGACCTGATAATGGTGTAGTGTTTTAACTGTTTAGCATAAAAATCCGTTATCAGGTTCACTGGTAACGGATTTTTTAGTTTGAGGGAGGTTAATACTAATGAAAAAATGGGATGTGCTGATTTATGATACAACCTTGAGAGACGGAGCGCAGGGAGAAAACATCCACTTTTCCGCAAAGGATAAATTGCGGATCGCTTGTAGACTGGATGATATGGGCTTTCATTATATCGAAGGTGGATGGCCGGGGTCAAATCCGAAAGATATACGCTTTTTTCAGCTTGCACGGGATGTGGAATTTAAAAATGCCCGCCTTACGGCTTTTGGAAGTACCAGGAAGGTCAATTCTTCTCCTGAGGATTGCCCGAACCTGAAAGCCCTGCTTCATGCAGAAACACTGGCTGTCACAATTGTTGGAAAAAGCTGGGATCTTCACGCAACTGAGATTCTCGGGGTATCGTTAAAGGAAAATCTTTTAATGATACAAGAAACCATTGAATATCTGAAATCGAAAGGAAAAGAAGTAATCTACGATGCCGAGCATTTCTTTGATGGATATAAAAATAACTCTGAATATACCCTCAAGACCGTTCAAACGGCTCTCTCTGCCGGTGCCGATATAATTGTCCTCTGTGATACCAATGGAGGTACCCTTAATGGAGAATTGGTTAAAATAATAAGTGAAATTGTCCCGTCCATCCCTCCTCACCTCTTAGGCATTCATGTACATAATGATTGCGACCTTGCGGTGGCCAATTCCCTGTCGGCTGTTGAGGCAGGAGTAAGAATGGTCCAGGGAACGATAAACGGTTATGGAGAAAGGTGTGGAAATGCCGACTTAATTTCTATAATCAGTAACCTCCAGTTAAAAATGAATAAGAGGTGTCTGCCCGAGACGTCGATCAGACAGCTTACGAATCTCTCACGTTATGTAAGTGATGTAGCGAATATTCCCCCTCTTAATTCAAGTCCTTTTGTTGGTAAAAGCGCATTCGCTCATAAAGGCGGTATTCATGTAAGCGCCATTTCAAAAAATCCTGTAGCCTATGAACATATTGAACCTGAACTCGTGGGAAACCACCGGAGGGTATTAATTTCAGACCTCTCCGGAAGGAGCAATGTAGAATACAAATCGAGAGAGCTGAATATCTCTTTAGGAGAAGATGTCTCCAATAGCAATAAAATTGTTCAGGAGATAAAGAACATGGAAGATCAGGGATACCAGTTTGAAGCTGCTGAAGGATCACTTGCTCTACTGATGAAAAAAGTGACGGGTGAGTTTAAGGAACCTTTTGTCCTGGAGTCCTTCCGTGTCATCGACGAAAAAACAAAAGAAAGCTCATCCAAATCCCAGGCAATGATTAAGATATCGGTCGGAGAAAAGGAAGAGATAACAGCCGCAGAGGGGAATGGTCCCGTAAATGCCCTTGATAGTGCCCTGAGGAAAGCGTTAAGAAAATTTTATCCTGAAATTGACAAGATGCACCTGGTGGATTTCAAGGTGAGGATCCTGGAAGGAACCGATGGAACGGCGGCAAAAGTAAGGGTTCTGGTGGAGTCGAGGGATGAAGATGAAATCTGGAACACAATCGGGGTCTCCTCAAACATTATTGAGGCGAGCTGGCATGCCCTTGTGGACAGCATACAATATAAATTGAGTAAGGGAAAAAAGTAAAAAAAACAATTGACATCCATATTCTTTTATTTTAATCTGCTGAGACTTTTATGTCGGGGGATTTTTATAAGATGATGTGTGGTGTGAAGAGAGACCTATCTAACTTAAACGGCCTTCTGCTTTTGTGCTTGTTGAGCCTTACAGGTGTCTTATACCCGCCGCCCGCCGTTTGTATAAGAGGATGAACTAATAAAAACAAGACAGTACTAAAAGGCCATGGGCGGCAAAGCCCATGGCCTTTTTATTTTTAGATGGAGGTAAAAATAATGAAATCGGACAAAGATAAAGTTTTCATATTCGATACGACTCTCAGAGATGGAGAACAGTCCCCTGGTTTCAGTATGAATATGGAGGAGAAACTGAGATTTGCCAGGCAATTAGAAAGGCTCGGTGTAGATATTATTGAAGCTGGATTTCCGGTTGCCTCGGAAGGGGACTTTGCGTCGGTTCAGCAAATTGCCCGGGAGATCAGAGGCCTTCAGATTGCAGCACTTGCCAGAACACATCTTGCAGATATTGATCGGGCATGGGAAGCAGTTAAAGATGCGGCGAATCCCAGAATTCACACATTCATATCTTCATCTGACATACATCTCGAGCATCAGTTAAAAAAGACACGTGAGCAGGTTCTAAAAGATGCCCGTACCGCCGTGGAACATGCCCGTGCCTTTACGAAAAACGTGGAGTTTTCGGCCATGGATGCAACGAGAACGGATAAAAGCTATCTTTGTGAGATGGTGGAAACTGTTATTGCTGCAGGAGCTACCACAGTTAATATTCCCGATACTGTTGGATATGCCATGCCTGATGAATTCGGCGAATTAATAGCATATCTTTTTCAGAATGTAAAAAATATTGGCAATGCAATCATATCGGTTCACTGCCATAATGATCTCGGTGTGGCGGTTGCGAATTCGCTGTCTGCTCTGAAGCATGGGGCAAGACAGGTAGAGTGTGCTATAAACGGTATAGGGGAGCGGGCAGGAAACGCTTCCCTCGAAGAGATTGTTATGTCTCTGGAAACGAGGAAAGACCTCTTCGGACTTTATACAAATATCAAGACTGAGCAAATCTATCACTCGTCAAGGCTGTTAATAGATATAACCGGTATACCTGTTCAGCCGAACAAGGCAATTGTGGGAGCAAATGCCTTTGCTCATGAATCCGGTATTCATCAGGATGGCCTGCTCAAGGAAAAGGCTACTTATGAAATTATGACCCCGCAATTAGTGGGAGTATCAGATACCCAAATTGTTCTGGGGAAACACTCGGGTCGCCATGCGATGAAAGAACACCTTAAAAAGATGGGGTATGATTTTGACGACGAGGAAGTTGGCAAAATTTTTAAACGATTCAAAGAGCTTGCAGACGTCAAGAAAGAGATATTTGATGAGGATATTGAAGCTATTATTTCTGATGATATATTCAGAAAACCTGAGAAATACAAATTGATTTATCTTAACGTTGTCAGTGGTAGTGCGACAATTCCAACGGCGACTGTTCAGATGGAGATAGACGGAGAGGTGATACAGGAGGCAGGTTTTGGAGTGGGCCCTGTTGATGCGACCATCGCTGCCATAAGGAAAATTACGAAGACAAGCCACCCTCTCCTCAGATACGCGGTAAATGCGATAACAGGGGGAACAGATGCCCAGGGAGTGGTTACTGTTCAACTCAAATACAATGGACGTTCAGTTGTAGGACGTGGTACAGATCCCGATGTCCTTGTGGCATCCGCCAAGGCGTATATAAACGCTTTAAACAGACTTGAATCCCTTAAAGCGTATAACCGTAAAGATGTTAAAGCTGAGTAAGGTATCTTTTATCTTCTGACGTTGAAAATCGGTTGACTTTTTTTATCCTTTTGATATGAGTCGAACCTCCATAAAAATAAGCAGGAGAGAAGGGAACAGACATGCCAATGACGATTACAGAAAAAATTCTGGCGCTCCATGCAGGGGTAGATAAGGTTTCTCCTGGAGATTTAATAGAAGTAAAAGTCGACATGGCGCTTGCCAATGACATTACAGCCCCCCTTGCAATCGAAACATTCGAGAAGATTGGAACAAAAAAAGTCTTCGATAACGAAAAGATAGCTCTGGTAGCCGACCATTTTGTTCCGAACAAAGACATCCCATCGGCCCAGCAGGTAAAGCTGATGCGTGACTTTGCCGGACAACATGAGATAAAAAATTACTTTGAGGGTGGTGAATCAGGGATTGAACATGTCATACTCCCTGAGAAGGGACTCGTCTTGCCCGGACAACTGATCGTCGGTGCTGATAGTCATACGTGTACATACGGAGCTCTGGGTGCATTTTCTACGGGGGTCGGCAGTACCGATCTGGGTGCCGTCATGGCGACGGGCGAGATATGGCTGAAGGTGCCTCCAACCATCAGGGTGGAATACGATGGCAGCTTGCCGCCCAATGTAGTGGGCAAGGATCTGATCCTCTATACTATCGGTTTACTGGGTGTGGAAGGCGCTCTTTACTGTGCGCTCGAGTTTGCGGGTGAAGTAATAAAAAAACTTCCGATGTCTCAAAGGTTTACAATGGCCAATATGGCTGTGGAGGCCGGGGGGAAAAATGGGATTATAGAGCCGGACGAAATAACTTTAGAGTACGTTGCGGAAAGATCTTCTGAAAAACCCTTAATCGTAAAAGGGGACCGTGATGCAAAGTATGAAAAAACAGTGAAGATAATGGTGGATGAAATTGAGCCGCAGGTTGCATTTCCCCACTCACCGGCAAATGTTTATCCTGTTTCAAAGGTGGGGCACATTTCGCTCGATCAGGTATTTATCGGATCCTGTACGAACGGCTGGCTGGAAGACTTGCGTGATGCGGCAAGCATTTTAAAGGGAAGAAAAGTTGCCCGCGGCCTGAGGCTTATAGTTATACCGGGGTCTCCCTGGATATACAAGAAAGCGATACAGGAAGGGATTATTGAAGCGCTCCTCGATGCCGGCGCCGTGATTGGTCCCCCCTGTTGTGGGCCCTGCCTGGGAGGACATATGGGTGTCCTGGCTGAAGGTGAAAAGGCACTATCAACAACTAATAGAAACTTTATAGGAAGAATGGGTCATCCGAAGAGTGAAGTATATCTATCGAATCCTCTGATTGCGGCCGCATCTGCTGTTCTGGGCAGGATTGGCGCCCCGGATGAGCTATAATTGAGGCAAAAGGTAAAAGGCTAAAAGTGTATTGAACTGAACAGCGAGCGCATTCCCCGCTGCTTGCGGCGGGGTTAGCGAGCGAATAAAAATAACAATCTTCCTTAACAGTCGGAGATTCCCCGCAACTTGTTGAGGGGAGCTTCAATTTTCCTCTCCCTCGATGGGAGAGGGCTGGGGTGAGGGTAAATAAAATGAAATTTCAAGGAAAGGTCTGGAAGTTTGGCGACGACATTGATACTGACCTGATTATTCCGGCAAGGTATCTCAATATTTCAGATGGGTCTGAGTTAGCTCGGCACTGTTTTGCTGATATTAGACCGGATTTTGCGAAGGATGTCTCTTCCGGAGATATTCTCGTTGCGGGCAGAAACTTTGGTTGTGGTTCATCTCGTGAGCATGCGCCGCTTGCTATCAGAGAAGCCGGTGTCAGCGTGATCATAGCTAAAAGTTTTGCGAGAATATTTTACCGGAATGCGTTTAATATAGGGTTGCCACTGCTTGAATCGGAAGAAGCGGCTGAAGGTATATTGGAAGGAGAACAAGTAGCTGTTGATCTTACGAGAGGTGAGTGTAAAAGTATTGTCAGCGGAAAAATTTACACAGCACGCCCGATACCTGATTTCATGAGGCAACTGATAAAAGCAGGAGGATTGGTGGATTATATAAGGGGAGGTGAAAGGAAATTATGAAGACATACGATATTGGTGTAGTACCCGGAGATGGAACAGGGGCAGAGGTGACTGCCGAAGCCGTTAAGGCATTGAATGCTCTTTCAGAGACTGGAGGGCCTCAATTTAATTTTACTGAATATGACATTGGCGGAGAAAGATACCTCAGCAAAGGAGAACTTCTTCCGGATTCCGTTCTGTCTGAATTGAGAGATATGGATGCTATTCTCCTGGGCGCGATCGGTCATCCGGAGGTTAAACCAGGAATACTTGAAAAAGAGATTCTCTTAAAGATGCGTTTTGAACTGGACCTTTACATAAATCTAAGACCGGTCATTCTCTTTCCAGGTGCGTATACGCCCCTTAAAGACAAGAATCCTGAGGATGTCGACTTTGTGGTTGTGAGGGAAAATTCCGAGGGGCTTTATACAGGAGGCGGAGGTTTTTTAAAGAAAGGAACTCTTGATGAAGTGGCAATTCAAGAGTCAATAAATACGAGAAAAGGGGTTGAACGCTGTATTCGCTATGCTTTCGAATATTGCAGGAAAAGAAATAAAGAGAAGAAGCTGACCCTGTGCGGAAAAACAAACGTACTTACCTATGCATTCGACTTGTGGGAAAGGGTTTTTAATGAATGCGGCAAGGAATATCCTGACATAGAGCTCGACTACGCACACGTGGATGCTACGTGTATGTGGATGGTAAAGAATCCTGAATATTTTGATGTGATTGTAACCGATAACATGTTCGGAGATATTATAACTGATCTGGGAGCGATGATACAGGGTGGAATGGGTATCGCTGCCGGCGGTAATATAAATCCGGGCAATATAGCAATGTTTGAACCGATAGGTGGGTCAGCCCCAAAATATACCGGTATGAATGTAATAAATCCCCTGGCGGCAATAGGTGCGGCGCAGATGATGCTCGAATATCTCGAAGAAGAGGCTGCGGCTAAAAACTTACTTGAAGCGATCAAGAAAGTCGTGAAAAACGACATCAAGAGTCTCGATGCGGGTAAAATGGGTTTCGGAACGCGTGAGATAGGGGACTTGGTGGCTCGCTATATTAAGGGGTGAAAACCACGTCAAGGAACCTTCGGTGCATTGCAAGGTGTTTTGCTTTATATCCCTATGAGGTCTAATCTTCAGGATGCTTGACCGACCGTCGAAGGCGCTTGATCGTGCCGTGGCGGCGCTTAATCTCAATCCTCCGTTTTTTTGATGCGAGAGTTGGTCTTGTCTTGCGGCGGGGTTTGGGTTTTACAGCTGCCGTTCGGATTAACTCAACCAATCTCGTGATTGCATCCTGCCGGTTTCGCTCCTGTGTACGGAACCGGCGGGCATCGACAATCAGCACTCCATCTCCTGTAACTCGCCGGCCTGCCATATGAATCAGACGTTCGCGAACGTCATCCGGCAGAGAAGGTGAGTTGTTTACATCGAAGCGGAGCTGAACGGCCGTGGCGACTTTGTTGACATTCTGACCGCCCGGCCCCGAAGCACGTATAAAATCCAGTTGGATCTCACTCTCATCAATTTTTATGGTGGGTGTAATGTTAATCATACTTCAATTGACACCTTATACATCTTTAAGACAGTTCACCCGCCTTACGGAGCAGGAGTTCCCAGTCCTCGTTGACCATTTCCTGAATCTGCGCTAAATCATTGTCAGTGAGATGCTGGAATCGTCCCTGGAGTTTGAAATACTCTCTTACCGGATACTCCTTGGGAGTGTAGTTTATCGTGTATTTTACACCGCCTTCGACTTCATAAAGGGGAAAAATATTGGTCTGGACAGCCATTCGGGCAATCTTGACGGATATTTCAGATGGAATACGCCAGCCGGTAGGGCAACTGGCAAAAATATGGAGAAAGCGCGCTCCCTTTATTTCTTTGGCTTTTTGAACCTTTCGAATCATATCTTCCGGGAAGGCAATATTAGCCGTGGCAGCATAAGGAATGCGATGGGCTACCAGAGCCTCTACAATATTCTTTTTCCGCATCTTTTTCCATTCCTGTCCCGGTGTTGTGGTGGTCCACGCACCGTAAGGGGTAGAAGAACTGCGCTGAATGCCGGTATTCATATAGGCTTCATTGTCATAGCATACATAGATAAAATCTTCATTACGCTCAACGGCGCCGCTGAGTGCCTGAAAGCCGATATCAAAAGTTCCTCCATCGCCGGCCCATGTAACGACGGTGGTTTCGGTATCTCCCTTAATATCCAATGCCGCACGCACACCACTGGCCACGGCGCCTCCGGTTTCAAAGGCACTATGGATTATCGGAACCTGCAATGTAGACTGAGGATAGGCGCCCGCTATAATGGACCAACAACAGGCAGGAAGGACAATTATGGTCTTTTCACCCATCACCTTCATGAACAATCTCATGGCAATTGCGGCCCCGCATCCGGGACAGGCCACATGTCCCGGGTACATGTACTCACGTTCAGGAACTTTCAGTTGCATGATCCACCTCCTGAAGTCCCATCCATATACTTTCTTTTTCCGGAACCTCATTCTTTTTGGTTTGCCAGTATATGTTCTCTAATATGTCCGTTGTCACGTCACGTCCGCCGATTCCCGCAATATAACCGAAAACCGGAGGATGGCCGGGAAGGTTGCAAAGAGCGGCTCGCAATTCCTGGGCAAATATACCACTTGCCCCGAATGAGAAATTGCGGTCAATCACGGCGACTTTTTTTGCCGGTCTGAGTATCCGGCGAAACATCTCCGAGGGAAAGGGACGGAAAAGTTTTACTTTCAGGAGCCCGACTTTTTCTCCCTTTGCACGCAAGCCTTGAATTACCTGACGGCTCGTACTCGTGACCGTTCCGGACGTTACCAAAATGATTTCCGCATCATCACAGGCAATCGGTTCTACTGACCCATAACGACGCCCAAATATTCCGGCAAAATCTTCCTCGATTTCTGGAAATATAGACAGAACTTCCTCCATCGCCATTGCAATATTATGGCGCATTTCCATGTAAGCATTCGGCAGAACTAATGAACCAAACGCACGCGGATCTTTTGTGTCAACCTGAAATTTTGGGTCGTACGGAGGGAGGAAGCAGTCGACCAGTTCCTGTTCCGGTACATCAACCGGTTCATAAGTGTGTGAGAGATAAAACGCATCTAAAACTACCATGACCGGCAGATTAACCATCTCCGCCAGGCGGAAGGCCTGAAGAGTGGTATCCAGAGTTTCCTGACTGTTTTCACAATAGAGCTGTATCCAGCCCGTGTCCCGTTGTGCCAGGCTGTCGGTCTGGTCGGTCCAGATATTCCAGCCGGGAGCAAGTGCCCGATTTACTTCGACCATTACAACCGGAAGCCTTGCACCCGATGTCCAGTGGAGGAGTTCGTGCATCAGGGCCAGCCCCTGTGAGGAAGTGGCGGTAAATGTCCTCACCCCGCTGCTCGCTGCTCCAATCAGAGCAGCCAGAGCAGAATGTTCACTCTCCACACGCAAAAAACGTGCGCCCAATCTGCCATCTGAACAATACTCTGAAAGGAACTCGACGATATGGGTTTGCGGAGTGATAGGATAAGCAGAAATAACGCTGACTTTTGCCAGGCGAACCGCTTCAGCTACTGCCTGACTTCCCTCCAGGACTTTCTTCATAACTTTCCTCCTCGAGTACCATGGCGTTGCGGGGGCATTCCACCACACAGACACCGCACCCCTTACAATAATCATAATTGATATGACGTCCCTGGGAACTGTTATCACGTATTACTGATAAATCCGGACAGAACACAAAGCAGTTCTCACACTGACTACAGAGACCGCAGTTAAAGCAGCGTCCTGCCTCTCTGGTGGCCAGATGCGCCGAAATTTTGAGGTCTACTTCTTCAAATGTCCGGAGGCGTTCTTCTATTAAAAGACGTGGTTGAGAGACTTTGCCGGTGAGCTGAAAGTAGTCGGTATTAATTTCTTCATAAGTGACAATATGGGGGCTTCTTAAACGGCGAGGTCCCCCCATGTAAACTTCCATAGAGAGAGGGGAAGCGCCATTTCCCACCATACAGGTCTTTAGCGTCGGCCTGATGGCATCAAATCCTTCCCTAAAGAATATATCAAGAGCTATAGCTGCCTCCTTGCCGGAAGCCACAGCATGGACGACACTCTTTGTCTCATTTGTCAGGTCGCCCCCAAACACGAGAGTGGGACATTGATGCCGGTATGCCAGAACAGAGTTGTTCATCCTCAAAATTCCTTCCCCTTCTTCTGGGGGACTATGCCAGGGTTCGGCTATCCCTTTACCAATAGCCTTGAAAATTCGTTTAACCCTGATTTCTTCAGGGTTTTTACCGTCGGGTTCAACAGAAGCTCTTCCCTGAATATCTTCACCAACAACTTTCATCTGCCGTAAAGTCAAAACAAGCTCTTCATTATCATATATGATCTTTGCGGGTGTAAGAAGTTCTTTAATCTCAACTCCTTCTTCAAGTGCCATCTGCACATCCTGTTCGAAGGCAGGCATATCCTGACGCCTGCGTCTGTATATTATAAGAGCCTTTCCGCCAAGTCGCACGATGCTCCGGGCTACATCAATAGCTGTGTTGCCGCCTCCAATAACAGCTATCGATCCATTGGATGAAGGGTTTTTATTCTGACGGATACTTAGCAGAAATTTGAACCCATCCTCAACACCCTCAGTATCTTCTCCCGGGATGTTCAACCGGGCCGTACGGGAATGTCCGCAACCCAGAAAGATGGCATTGTAATTATTCCGGGCCTCTTCCAGAAAGTGCCGTGAAATGTGCTTCCCGGTATGTATCCGGACGCCATGATCTTCAATCAGGGCAATTTCGTTTTAAAGAACAGAAAGGGGAAGGCGGTAAGGAGGTATTCCCCACCGGAGAATTCCACCGGGTTCAGGCATAGCCTCGAAGACATCGCAGGTATAACCGAGGAGGGTCAAGAAATAGGCCGCCGCAAGGCCGCTGGGACCGGCACCTATTACCGCTATTTTCTGCTTCCTGGCAGGATTACGTTCCAGAAGGGGTTTTAAATCGTTCCGAATGGCAGTATCGGCGAGAAAACGCTCGATACTATGAATGGCAATAGCTTTATCAAATTCTTCTCGATTGCATATTTTTTCACAGGGATGATAGCAGACACGTCCACAGACGCCGGGAAAGGGGTTTTCTCTGAGTATGGTTTCCCAGGCCTCCTTGAATAAACCCCGGGCTGTCAGCATTTCAATTTGCCCGATGTCCTCACCGGCAGGACAGGCAGTGCTGCATGGAGAAGTCTTTTCTTCATAACGGGGCTTTAGAAAGCGCCACGAGCCCGTCTTATTGCTTTCCGTAGTTAGGTAGGAGTGTGGTACTAACAATGGAATTGCTTCAATAATTTCCTTCTTTTCTGTCACTTTTCTGATCCTTACTCAATCATTCCGAGAATTCGGACTTCCCTGTATGCATCTTCCGCTGCCTGGATGTTTTGTTCGGCCTCAATCGTAATTTCTTCTCTGATGGCGGAAACGACAGTTTCCATCGGTGGCATGTCTAAAATGCTGGCAAAAGCGCCAATCATCGATGTGTTAACGATAGGAGAGGTACGGGTTCCCAGTTTATGATTTCTTGCAATATGGCTGGCATCGACGAAAGCCAACCGAAAACCCGCAAAGGGGGTCAAATTAGCAGGGGGAGCCGGACTGTTGATCAGGATCCATCCTCCTGGCTGAAGTCCTCTTGTAAAATCAATGCTCTGGATAAGAGTTCGGTCCTGAACAACGACGTGATCGGGATTGTAAACATTCGACCTTATTAAAATATCTTTTTTGTTCAGTCTTAAATATGCCTCGACCGGAGCCCCCCTTCTTTCTATTCCAAAAAAAGGGAAGCTTTGGACTTGATAGCCTGCCTCAAAAAAGGCCTTGGCCAGCAGGATTGTGGCTACAACGGTTCCCTGTCCACCACGTCCATGAAAACGGATTTCGAGCATAATTATCAGTTCCTTTTTATGTTTTACTCCAGACCACAACAACAGCCCTTGCCTGTTTTTCATCCAGAGCACGAAAGCTGTGGTTTATATCCGATTCAAAATAGAGGGAATCGCCCGGCTGGAGTACCTCCATTCGATCATCGGTGCGAAATTCAAGTGTTCCTTCGATGAGATATAAGAATTCTTCTCCCTCGTGGTTCGTAAAAATCATGTCACTTCTATCCATGGGCTGAAACTCTACCAGCAAGGGTAACATACGCTTGTCAGGTTTTTTCGTTTCAAGGATTTCGTAAACGTAATCGACTTCCCCTTCATGATGGTGCGGTCTGCGTTTGAGCTGTATCCGCTCACCAGGACGGGTAACAGAAATTTTTTCACTGATTTCCACGTCCTCAAAGAAAAAAGTCATTCCTACACCAAGAGCTTTGGCCAGCTTGAGCAGAGTTGCCACGGGTGGAACAACCTCATCATTTTCTATTTCAGATAAAAGAGTTTTTGACAGATCGGTTTTTATAGACAGGTCCTTCATGGTGTAATGTCTTTTTTGCCTGAGTTCTCTTACTTTGCCGCCAATTTTAAATCCCTTTACGGCTCCCGATTTGATATCTTCGTTTTGTGTCATTTTGTCACCTCAAAGACGGGACAGATTAGAATGTTTTTGTTAAAAATACTAATATTCTAATCATGAATCATACGTCAGTAGTCGGGTTTGTCAAGATTATTATTTTCAGCACTGCCTTCATTTGAGCATGGCCATTAAAGAGAACCGATTAAAAAAAAGCCGAAAAATGTTTGACTTTATGTTTCATGAGGAGTAAATTTTCTGCAAGGGATTAAAGAACGGACATTTTTTGAAAGGTTTGCATAATTGGTTTTCTGGTCATTGCGAGGAGCGAAGCGACGTGGCAATCTATTTGTAATTACAGATAATTTGAGATTGCTTCACTACGTTCGCAATGACAATATGTGTATTATGCAAACATCTCTTTTTATGATCTCTAATTTCACATATATTAGAAAGGAGGTAAAAAATGACAAGTTTAATTATTCTTGCTGGTTTTTTGATTTATTTAACACTTTATTTTACCTACGGCAAAAAGCTAGAAAAAGATGTCGTAGGAGCGTCGGATCTCATAGAGGCGCCCTCCAAGCGCCTATATGACGGGGTGGATTATATCCCGGCGAGGAAAGAGGTTCTCTTCGGGCATCATTTTGCGTCAGTTGCCGGTGCCGCGCCGATAATCGGCCCCGCAATAGCGATATGCTGGGGCTGGCTTCCCGCACTTCTCTGGGTCTGGTTCGGCAATGTTTTCATTGGAGCCGTTCATGATTATCTGGCCTTAATGGCATCTGTCCGCTATGACGGCAAATCAGTCCAGTTTGTCGCCTCAGATCTAATTGGAAAGAGAACGGGAGTGGCATTCTACTGGATCGTTTTCTTCCTTCTCATTCTCGTTGTAGCAGCCTTCGCAGCTATTGTCGGCGGTATGTTTGTCCGGACTCCGGCCATTGCATCGGCATATCTATGGAAGATACTTGCCGCTCTGATCCTGGGTGTACTTTTATACCGGGTAAAGATGAATTTTGGCCTTGCTACCATTATCGGCATCGTTATGCTGACAATCGCCATCTGGCTGGGCACGGTAACCCCTATAAAACTAAGCTACATGATCTGGATGTGGGTATTCTTTTTCTATATTGTTATTGCCGCTGCTATTCCCGTTAATGTACTCCTGCAACCGAGGGATTATCTCAATTCATGGCTTCTTTATTTTGGACTCGCCCTGGGTTTTATAGCGGCCGTCTTTGCATTTAAGGGATTTGAAGTCCCTGCATTTTCCAGCTTCGCTCCCATCCTGATGGGAGGCAAACCGACGCCTTTCTGGCCTGCGATACCGTTGATTATCGCCTGCGGTTCCCTCTCGGGTTTCCACTCTCTTGTCGCTTCCGGTACAACATCGAAACAGCTCGAAAAAGAAAGTGACGGTTTGTTCATAGGGTACGGCGCCATGTTTACCGAGGGGTTCCTGTCGACCATCGTCATTGTATCCATAGCGGGTTTCGGTTATACCGCACTAAAGAATGCGGGAGTGACAACAGAGATGTTGAATTACGGTAACTGGGGGGCAATGTTTACAAAGGTATCCGCTTCCGTTAAGCTGTCTGCGGCAAATCTTTTCGTCCAGTCTTACTCGGATATGGTTGCCTCGACCTGGCTGGGAGTTATCCCGGCTAAATACGTCAAGGTAATCGCCGGCATGTGGGTCGCTTCATTTGCCATGACGACCCTTGACACCACCAACCGTCTGGCCCGCTACTGCCTGTCCGAAATGGCTGCTCCGCTGAAAGACAGCGCCACGGGACTTTACAACGTCCTGACAAATCGCTGGATTGCCTCCATTATTCCGGCAGCGATCGGAATCTGGTTGGCCGCGACAGGAAACTGGCTTATCATCTGGGGGTCCTTCGGTGCGGCAAATCAGTTGGTCGCATCCATCGCCCTTATGACCGGCGCAGCATTTGTCGCCAAAAAACTGAAATCGCCGTTTGCCAATATCGCCGTAATTCCGGCCTGGCTGCTCTGGATTACCGTTACCTGCGCTATCATCTGGTTCCTTGCGGTTGTTCAGCCGGGTGCCATAGCGGCGAAGCCCGTTCCTGGATGGACAGTGACGATTATCTTGTCTATAATGCTGATACTGAATTTTGTCTTCTTCTGGGATTTCATTAAATCGAAGGCATACAAGGTAGAATAAAACAGCAAATCAAACTCAACCAAACGCAATTCCAGAAGTGAAGCTCCCCGCCCACAGGGCGGGGAGCTTCCCGGTAAGGAATATGTTTGTTTTATATTGCGCCCCTTACGGACGCGCTCCCGGTCATCTCGATGAATCGATCAATCGTTAGTTTTTTCCGTCGCATCTTATCCGGCCTGCATACATCGCATCGTGAAAAAACCGTTGCTCTCACTATTGTTGAAATGGAGGAGCTCGAAAACATCTTTGCACTTCTTCTTTTGGGTTCCTTTGTCGGATTTCCCTCGCCACCAACATTTCTGGCTGTCGAGCTTCTGCCGTTTATGGAAAAGGAGCTGAAAGTTTTAAATAGAAGGGCAGGGGAGGCCAACGATATGCTGGCGGAGATGTGCGGAATACTGGGTATAGATTAAATGAAGATAATTTTTTTTACAGGAAAAGGAGGGGTGGGTAAATCCACCATGGCGGCTGCTGCGGCATGGCAGTTTTCTCAAAAAAGCCGTGTATTGATCGTTTCTCTGGATCCGGCACATAACCTGGGAGACATCTTCGGGATAACACTGAAGAACAAAGAAAAGCAATTTACAGAAAACCTTTTTCTTGAAGAGGTCAACATTCAGAAACTTTCACGAGATTATCTTCAGAGGGAAATCAATGTCTTCTCAGACACTTATAAATATCTTCAAGCACTGAATCTCGACAATTACTTTTCCGTACTGAAATATTCACCCGGCATAGAAGAGTATGCGCTACTGACCAGCATCGAAGAGACGATAAGGAACAAAACAGATTTTGACTACATCATATTCGATACACCACCGACCGGGCTGACACTCAGGTTTCTTGCCCTGCCAAGGATTACAATAACTTGGATTGACCAACTGACCCGGATCAGAAAGCAGATTCTGAAAAAACGCTATACGATATATAGAATAAGAGGCACTTCAAGCAAAGAAGAGACGGTGCTCGATTACGATGAAGAAGACGATAATGTTATGAAAAGGCTAAGGAGGTTAAGTGAAAACTATCATGCTTTGAACAAAACCCTGCAGGGAAAGGATTGCTCCGTTGTCGTGGTTTTTAATCCCGATGTTCTTTCCCTGAGGGAGTCCGAGAGATTGATTGAAGGTCTTCATGATCTGAACCTGCCACTTCGCCTCTTCATAAACAATAAGATAACGGAAGAAAACAGTGAACTGTCCGCAGAGACTGAAAAAAGTATAAGCAGGATGGCCAAAGATATTCCGTTCGAGCGGGTTTCCCTGTCGAAGACACTCCTTGACGGAGAAAAGGGGAGTCTATACAATATAGCGGAAATTATCATATCCAGACTTCAGGAAAGATAAAAAATGTTCGATAATGTGCAGATTGCGACGCAGCCCGTTTTCTTTCTTTTCATTGCCTTCTCATTTTTCCTTACGCTCGTCTATTTCTGGGGCAGAAAAAAGAATAAAACGTTATCTCTTTCAGTGTTTGATGACATCATAGATGTTATCAAGCCGGATGATCAAACCTTCACCAATATCGGAGGTGCAATCGGCTATCATGCTAATTTCTTCATTAAAAAGAAAAGCCCCATCTCTCAAGTTGATGTTACCGTCACATTTCTTCCAAGACATTCATTACTTTATTTTCCTATATCAAAGCTCATAAAAAGGTATGATAGATTATTTATAACGTTGTACCTGAGGCACGATCCTTCCGAGGAATGTCATCTGATTGAGGCGAAGTATGACGGGTTTCGGCGGTCGAAAATAACAAACGCACATCTGTTAAATAGAGAAGATGTGAAGTGGGGAAACTATAAGTTTTATCTGTATTACGAAAGCGTAAAGATGCGCGATAACTTTATGAAATTTATGGATAGTAACCCTGAGCCGGGTGTTATCAGGCATATCGCAATCGTTCCTGATCAGAAAAAGTGTTTCATCTTTATGATCCCTCGAAAAAAACAGGTGGCAAGATACCTGGCGCCGGTTTATCGGTGGATACCCTCTGTGATTTAATCCACAGATTTAGCAGATTACCCAGATTACTCTAATCACTTATATCTGGTTTCTCAATCTTGCCCAGGCAATTCCCAGATATTCATATATCGCTCTTTGAGCCTTGACCAACGCTCCCGGATCAGGGTAAAAATCGTGGGGACTTATGCCGTCACCCTGTTTTTGTTTAACACGATGACCGGCAGGGGCTGGAATTGGATCCATTCCCAACTTTCTGAATAGGGCAATCGAGCGAGGCATGTGTGAAGCGGAAGTTACCAGGATAAATTTGTTGCTTCCAAGAATTGACTTGATGTGTTGAGCTTGATCCTTTGTGTCCCTGGAACCTGTTTCTAAAAGCAAATCCTGTTTATTTACACCGATTGCCTGGGCGACACGCGCCATAGTTTCAGCCTCGGGAACCGGATCAAAACTCCTTCCGCCTGAGAGGATAAGCTTGCATTCAGGTAGTTCTTTGTAAAGACGAATAGCCTCTATAAGACGAACAAGAGACTCGTCTGAAATCTGACTGGTAACTGGAAGTCTGGGATCAGATGTGTGCCCTCCACCCAGCACAACGATCCACTTTGCTGAAGACGAAATGTCAGATACTGAATTTAAAGCAAGTGGTGGGTATTGATACTCCAGGGGCTTTAACAATCTGTCGGAAACAACTCCATAACTGAGTGATGCAAACAATAGCACCCCTATCAGCATAATGACTTTTCCCGCCTTCTGCTTTTTTGTAAAAAAAAGCAGGTACAGGCCCAGTATCATAATCTCCAGACATAAAGATACCGGGAAAAATAAAGGTGCGAAAATTTTTTTAAAGAGAAACATTATTTGTTCGAAGCCCCCTTCCTCTTTTCATTTTCTTCTTCGTTTACATGAAAGTTCCGAGTTCAGAGTTCAAGGTTCCGAGTTGTGGGGTTTCGCAAGCTCAACCCAACCTACAATCTTTTCTTTCTTTGTGCCTCTGGTACCTTGTGCCTCTGTGCCTCTATCCCTTTGTGCCTCTGTGCCCTTATTTCTATATCACAAACTCGATTCTGAAAAAAGAATTCCGTAGGACCATCTTTTGTTCGATAAAAAAGATTTTTTAACAACAGACATATTGACAATAATTGGTTTAACTGATAGCAACATTCAGACTTAAAAATCATACTGTTCCTATAAGTAAATTGACGATTGAAAAGGAAGGGTAGCTGAATATGCCAAGACGAGATGACATAAAAAAAGTAATGATTATAGGGTCTGGCCCTATTGTTATAGGCCAGGCCTGCGAGTTTGATTATTCCGGAACCCAGGCGTGCAAGGCGCTTCGAGAACAGGGTTATCAAATTGTTCTGGCAAACTCTAATCCGGCGACCATTATGACCGACCCTGATATGGCGGATGTAACATACGTGGAACCGCTCACCTTTGAGGTTATGAAAAAGATTATAGAAAAGGAGCGACCTGATGCCATACTGCCGAATCTGGGTGGTCAAACAGGACTGAATCTTGCTGCTGAGCTGGCCAGGAGGGGAGTACTCGATGCATACGGTGTTAAACTCATCGGCGTAGAGGCAGATGCCATCGAGCGTGGGGAAGACCGGATCGCCTTCAAGGAAACAATGAAAAGTCTTGGCATCGATATGCCCAGAAGTAAGCCGGCTTTCAGTGTTGAGGAAGCGGAAAAGGTCGCCGCTGAACTTGGCTATCCTGTAGTAATACGTCCTGCTTACACACTTGGAGGGACGGGAGGCGGGCTGGTATACAATATAGAAGAATTAAATATAATTGCCAGTCGAGGCATTTCAGCAAGTCTTGTCGGTCAGGTGCTGGTGGAAGAGTCTGTCCTGGGATGGGAAGAGTTGGAACTGGAAGTGGTACGGGACGCAAAAAACCAGATGATAACGGTCTGTTTTATTGAAAATGTGGATGCCATGGGAGTTCATACAGGCGATTCTTTTTGCACGGCACCCATGCTCACCATTGCCCCCGAACTCCAGAAACGCCTGCAGAAATATTCTTATGACATTGTAGAGGCGATTAAGATTATTGGTGGAACCAACGTACAGTTTGCCCATGATCCCAAAACTGGTCGTGTAGTGATCATAGAGATCAACCCGAGAACTTCGCGCTCTTCCGCTCTCGCTTCCAAGGCTACCGGTTTTCCCATTGCCCTCATTTCCGCAAAGCTGGCTTCCGGGCTCACCCTTGATGAAATACCTTACTGGAGAGAGGGAACGCTTGAAAAGTACATACCCTCGGGTGATTACGTGGTGGTCAAGTTCGCAAGGTGGGCTTTTGAAAAGTTCGAAGGGGCTGAGGACAAACTCGGAACGCAGATGCGTGCCGTGGGTGAGGTGATGAGCATCGGAAAGACCTACAAGGAGGCCTTCCAAAAATCTATCAGGTCTCTGGAAATCGGCCGGTACGGGCTGGGTTTTGCTGGAGATTTTAATCAAAAGTCCCTTGACCAGTTGATGGAACTTCTGGTTGAGCCGTCCAGTGAACGTCAGTTCATAATGTATGAGGCCATAAGGAAAGGGGCAACCGTAGAGGAACTGTTTGCCAAGACTTACATTAAACCCTGGTTCATTGAACAGATGAAGGAGCTCGTGGAATTAGAGGAGAAAATCCTTCAGTACAAGGGACAACCCTTACCTGATGACCTGCTGATACAGGCTAAAAAAGACGGTTTTGCAGATCGTTATCTTTCACAGCTTTTAGGGATTCCCGAGATGGAGATCCGGAAGCGCCGCATTGCATTGGGAGCTGTTCAGGGTTGGCATTCTGTTCCTGTGAGTGGAGTAGAAAATGCGGCCTATTATTATTCCACTTATAATGCCCAGGATAGAGTTCCAACCAGTGATAGAAGAAAAATTATGGTACTTGGCGGCGGGCCAAACCGTATTGGCCAGGGTATCGAATTTGATTACTGCTGCGTGCACGCCGCTTTTGCTATTCGGGATGAGGGCATTGAAACCATTATGGTTAACTGCAATCCGGAGACTGTGTCGACAGATTACGACACCTCGGACAAATTATATTTTGAACCCCTTACTGTAGAAGATGTCCTGTCCATCTATGAAAAGGAAAAGCCCGAAGGTGTCATTGTGCAGTTCGGCGGTCAGACTCCGCTGAATATTGCCGGCGAACTGGCCGAGGCGGGGGTAAAAATCATCGGTACCTCTCCTGAAGCGATCGACCTTGCTGAGGATCGGGATCGGTTCCGCCAAATGATGGAAAAGCTGGGCATTCCCATGCCTGAATCGGGTATGGCCAGCAATCTTCCGGAAGCCCTTGAGGTGGCAGAAAGAATCGGTTATCCGCTTATGGTGAGGCCATCCTATGTTTTAGGGGGACGTGGCATGGAGGTGATCCATGATGAAGAGATGCTTGAGCACTATTTGGCTGCTGCTGTCGGGGTAACTCCGGACCGGCCGATTCTTATCGATAAGTTTTTGGAAAATGCCATTGAGGTCGAAGCTGATGCCGTTGCTGATAGTACCGGTGCCTTTGTTCCCGCAGTAATGGAACATATTGAACTTGCCGGCATTCATTCCGGAGACTCGGCCTGTGTGATCCCGCCAATAAGTGTCACCGACAAACACCTGAAGACCATTTATGAATACACAAAAAAGATTGCGGTGGCACTCAATGTTGTTGGGTTGATGAATATCCAGTATGCTATTTACAACGATACGGTTTACATACTTGAGGCCAATCCGCGAGCTTCCAGGACGG
This sequence comes from Syntrophales bacterium, assembly GCA_030655775.1. Taxonomy (NCBI): domain Bacteria; kingdom Pseudomonadati; phylum Thermodesulfobacteriota; class Syntrophia; order Syntrophales; species Syntrophales bacterium. Next base: position 18,416 of record JAUSPI010000154.1, on the reverse strand, counting down.
TGCCTTTGGTGTCCAAAGTCTGCAATATTCCTATGGCGCGGATTGCTACCCAGATCATGCTGGGCAAAAAGCTTTCCGACGTAAATTTAAAACCAAAATCCATCCCCCACTATGGAGTAAAAGAAGCGGTCTTTCCCTTCAATATGTTTCCCGAGGTAGACCCGGTTCTTGGTCCTGAAATGCGATCTACGGGAGAAGTTCTGGGGATGGCGGATTCCTTTGGACTTGCCTTTTACAAGTCACAGGAGGCGGCCCAGCAAAAACTTCCCGCTGAAGGAACTGTCCTCATAACTGTCATAGATCAAGAAAAATCAATGATCCTCGAGGTCGCCAGGCGTTTTAAAGGCCTTGGTTTTAAAATTATGGCAACCCATGGAACATGTCAGTTTCTGTCTGAAAATGGAGTTCACTCGGAACCTATTTTCAAAATGCACGAAGGTCGTCCCAACATCGTGGATGCTATAAAGAATGGGGAAATCCAACTGGTGATTAACACACCAGTCGGAAAGCTGGGAAAGTATGACGATTCTTACATCCGGAAGGCAGCAATCAAGCATAGAATCCCTTACATCACAACAGTAGCTGCGGCTACTGCCACCATCCGTGGTATTGAGGCTTTTCATCAGGGGGACAGTGAAGTTAAATCCCTCCAAGCCTATCATGCCGATATTAAGTGAAAACTATTCTCAGTAAAGATATATTCCGGTCAATAAATACCCGGCTTACACTGATACTGATTTGCCACTATTCAGAGTTAGAGTAAGGCCTTCAGGGCATTCAATATGTGCTCCACATTTTCCTGACTGCAGGAATGTCCCATAAGTCCAATTCGCCAGATCTTTCCTTTGAGGGGTCCAAGGCCACTGCCGATTTCAATGTTATATTCTTCGAGAAGCCTTTTCCGAACTGCCGCATCATCAACATCCGATGAAAAAACCACAGAATTGAGCATCGGTGTCCGATATGATTCTTCTACGAGCATATTTAAACCCAGCTTTTCGAGACCTGCAACGAGCTCGCGATGGTGCCTGGTATGTCTTTCCCATCTGGTCGCTAGGCCTTCTTCCAATATAATCCGCAATGATTCTCTCAATGCGTAAATCATGCTGATCGGCGCCGTATGATGGTAGACTCTGTCCGGCCCCCAGTATTTTTCCAGCATGGTCATATCCAGATACCAGGACTGCACCTTTTGAGAGCGCTTTCTCAGCTTTTCAATGGCCGGCTCACTGAAGGTAATAGGAGCAAGCCCCGGTGGGCAACTGAGGCATTTTTGGGTTCCCGAATAACAGATATCAATGTTCCACTCATCTATCTTGACGGGAGCGCCTCCGAGAGACGTAACTGCATCCACTAACAGAAGAGCACCTTTTTCGTGGACAATCTTTGAAATTTCTTCAAGAGGCTGCAACACGCCGGTAGATGTTTCAGCGTGGACTATGGCCACAATTGTTGCTGGAAAGTCTTGAAGTGCGGCGGTAACGTCATCGGGATTAATCGGAGTCCCCCATGTTGCTTCAACCCTTTTAAGGATACCTCCGCACCGTCCGACGATATCACTCATACGTTCGCCAAAAACACCGTTGACGCAAACGAGCACATGATCACCTTCTTCGATCATATTTACAAAAGCGGCTTCCATACCGGCACTTCCCGTTCCCGAAATGGGAATTGTAAAATGATTGTTCGTCATGAAAACGACCCGGAGCATTTCCTGGACTTCTTCCATGACGGCAAGAAATGCCGGGTCGAGGTGTCCCACGACAGGGCTTGCCATGGCTTTGAGTACACTATCCGGTACATTGCTGGGACCGGGACCCAGTAAAATTCGCTGTGGAAGCGAGAGGTCTTTGTATGGTGTGTCCATAAGGTTATCCTTCCTTTCTCAAAAAATATTAAAGAAACCGTCACCCATAGATCATAGGGTGACGGATATTTCTCCTAAAGCGGCAAAGCCGCAACCCCAAAAGTGCCTAAAGTTTGAAGTGCCTAAAGTGAACTAAAGTTAATGTACACGCCTTCGGCGCGGTCAAATTCAAAACAGGCTGCGCTGAAAGCGCATTTTTTAACTTTAGGCACTTTAGCTCACTTTAGTTCACTTTACACTCTTAACTAAATCTTGCTGTTTGAACTGGTACCAACATCTGCGCAAAAAACGCAGTTGTTGATAATAAAGACTCTAACAGGGTGATTCAGTAATTAAGATAGCCAGAATAAGTAAGATGTCAAGTTTATAAATGTTGCAAAAAGGCTTTTTATATTCTTTCAAGGGTGATATTGTTCAGAAATTATTAAAGGGAGGTGATCTTTTATGTCAGATTTATCATTATACGAAGATATCGGATGCCGTTACTTTAAAAAGCCAGGCATACAGAATACCAGCGAGGTTCTTGAAGCGGTTGCGCGCAGGGCAGAGGAACTCGATATCAGAAAAGTTCTTATTGCAACGAATACCGGAAAAACTGCTTTCGATGCACTGGAAATTCTGGATAAGGGCATCAAAATTATTGCTGTAACCCACGTTACGGGGTTTGCAAAACCCAATTTTCAGGAGTTGAGTGAGGAGTCCCGTACGGAATTGGAGTCGAATGGTGTAAGCGTCCTGACCTGTATGCATGCCCTGGCCGGGATCGGCCGCGGCATAAGGAATAAGCTTTCTACCTACCAGGTGGATGAAATTGTCGCTTATGTCCTGAGGATGTTCGGTCAGGGGACCAAAGTGGCTGTTGAATTGGCCCTGATGGCCGCCGATGCAGGTCTGGTACGGACGGATGAAGATGTAATATCAATAGGAGGAACAGCAAGAGGCGCTGATACTGCTCTGGTTATTCAACCTGCAAACAGCTCCAATGTCTTTGATCTTAAGGTGAAAGAGATTATATGCAAACCATCGGTGATTTGATTTCTGTCTGAAAATCCCCCTTAATCCCCCTTTATAAAAGTGGGATGACATAAGGGTTTCCCCCTTTTATAAAGGGTAACGTCCTCTCTTTGCCCCCCTTTTTTAAAGGGGGGGACGGGGGGATTTTTATGTAAAAATGGAGGGTTGAAATGGCACTTACAGATATACAGATTGAAAGATATGCTGATGTCCTTATATGGGGATTGAAAACCGCAAGAACGTCAAAATACAGAAAGGGCGATGTTGTCCTGATTCGATATGATATTGATGCCATAAAACTTGCGGAAATCCTGCACGCAAGGTTTCTTGATATGGGGATGAATCCGGTTCTAAGATCGGGTCTGACGTCTGAAATGGAACTCAATTTTTATGCAAAAGCGAATAGCAGGCAACTTGTTTTCCAACCTCCCGGAGAAAGGGAACTTTGTGAAAATCTTAACGGGAACATCTATCTTCATGCACCGCAGTCCCTTACCCATCTTAGCGGTATTGATCCAAGAAGGATGGCTAAAGCACTGGTTGCCAGAAAACCGTTAAGGGAGATATTAGAGAAACGTGAAGAGGTTGGAGTGTTCGGCTGGACACTCTGCATGTTTCCGACTCCTGAACTTGCTAAAAAGGCTAAACTCTCCATGAAGCGGTACACCGCGCAGATTAGCAAGGCCTGTTACCTTGACAGTGATGACCCTGTTCGTGAATGGAAAGCTATTTACAGAAATGCCGGAGCTATAAAGAAATGGATGAATAGCCTGGACGTCAAGTTTTATCATATCCAGTCAGAAAATATTGACTTGAAGATTACACCGGGAAAGCAAAGAAGATGGATTGGGATTTCCGGGCATAATATTCCAAGTTTTGAGATGTTTCTTTCACCCGACTGGAGAGGAACTGAAGGTATCTATTATGCAAATCAGCCTTCTTTTCGAAGCGGCAATTATATCGAGGGCGTGAGGCTGGAGTTCAAGAAGGGTTATGCTGTCGGTATAGAAGCTGATGCAGGAAAAGAGTTTACACAAAAGCAGATGTCAATGGACAAAGGAGCCTGCAGGGTAGGGGAGTTTTCTTTAACTGATAAGAGGTTTTCAAAGATTGACAAATTTATGGCCAATACCCTTTATGATGAGAACTATGGCGGTCGCTTCGGGAACTGTCATATTGCAGTTGGTGCGTCATATTCGGATACTTACAATGGAAATCCCGCTGAGCTGACAAGGGAAATGAAGAAAAAGCTGGGCTTTAACGATTCAGCCCTTCACTGGGATCTTGTGAATACAGAAAGAAAGACGATTACCGCACACCTTGCTTCCGGCAAAAAGATGGTAATTTACGAAAACGGAATGTTTAAATATTAGACCCGGGGTAATCCCACTGTGGAACTATTAGGAAGAAGCTGATTTGTTTATTGTCCCATTCGGGGAATGGAAAAAAGCCTCGCCCTTTAGTAGGGTAAGGCTTTATTAGCCTTGCTGTTGTTCATGCAGGGCTAAAGCCCTGCCCTACGGTTTAATTTATGTGATAGAGGCACAAAGTACCAAAGGCACAGAGGAAGAGAAAAAAATAATATTACTTTGTGCCTTTGTAACTATGTGCCTTTGTGCCTCAAGCTATCGGCTTTAGCCGGTAGTAGTTTTCTTGTCCCTCTTGCCCAGTTTCTCCATTATCACTGCATGTGCAGCCGCAAGCCGAGCGATCGGTACCCTGTAGGGAGAACAGCTCACATAATCAAGCCCGATTTCATGGCAGAAGACCACAGACGCAGGATCGCCTCCATGTTCGCCACAGATCCCTATTTTCAGGTTTTTTCGTTCCGAGCGGCCGCGGTTCACCCCGATCTTCATCAACTCGCCGACGCCCGTTCGGTCAATGCTCTGGAATGGATCACCTGCCAGTATCTTACGGCGAATATAGTCCGGTAAAAAACTTCCGGCGTCGTCTCGCGAATAGCCAAATGCCATCTGGGTAAGATCGTTTGTGCCGAACGAGAAAAATTCCGCATTTTCGGCTATCTTGTCCGCAACGAGGACAGCCCGCGGGATTTCAATCATAGTCCCTACCATATATTTAAACTTTGTCCCGCTCTCGTCCATAACCTCTTTTGCCACTCTATCAATGATAGCCTTTTGATTCGTAAATTCACCCACAGTTCCTACCAGGGGTACCATAACCTCGGGCAGTACATTTATTTTTTTCTTCTTGCACTGCACAACAGCTTCAAAGATTGCCTGTGCCTGCATTGCCGTAATCTCGGGATGCGTCGTCCCCAGACGGCATCCTCTGTGACCGAGCATCGGATTAAATTCTGACAAAGACTCAACTTTTTTGACGATCTCTTCGACTTTAATCTTCAAACGGGCAGCCATCTCTTTCTGTGCGGCCTTTTCATGGGGGACAAATTCATGCAGCGGGGGATCAAGAAGCCGAATAGTAACAGGACGTCCTTTCATCTCTTTGAAAATTCCGTAAAAATCTTCACGCTGCATCGGCAACAGTTTGGCCAGGGCCTTCTCACGTTCTTCAAGAGTGTCGGCCATGATCATCTCGCGCATTGCCCATATACGGTCGCCAAAAAACATGTGCTCAGTTCGGGTGAGTCCTATACCTTCCGCACCAAACATCACAGCAGTAGCAGCGTCCCCGGGAGTGTCGGCGTTGGTACGAACGTTAAGCTTGCGGACCTTATCGGCCCATGACATTAGCTCTCTGTATGGTTTGTTTTTTGCTGGATCAAGGGCGACTAAGTCGAGTTGACCCTTATAAATAATACCCTTGGTACCGTTCATGGTTATCCAGTCCCCCTCTTTGAGGACTGTATCGCCAAATTTTGCGGTTTTTGCCTTGAGATTAATGCTGAGGTCTCCACACCCCACGATAGTACATTTCCCCCAACCGCGGGCTACAAGCGCTGCATGGCTGGTCATCCCCCCTTTGGCGGTCAGGATTGCCTGGGAAGGTTTCATCCCATGTACGTCTTCCGGTGAGGTTTCTTCCCTGACGAGAATAACCTTTTCACCTTTGGCGCCAAGCTCTTCGGCCTTGTCTGCGGTAAGGACAATCTTGCCTACGCCACTACCCGGCCCGGCAGGGAGGCCCTTTCCGAGTTTGACCGCGGTTTTTTCCGCTGCCGGGTCAACCATTGGATGAAGGAGCTCATTGATCTGTTCGGGCTCCACCCGCATCAATGCGGTCTCCCGGGAAATCAATCTTGAATTAGCCATATCGACTGCTATTTTTATAGCGGCAGGTCCGTTTCGTTTTCCTGTCCGGGTCTGCAACATGTAAAGAATACCACTTTCGATAGTGAATTCTATGTCCTGCATATCTTTGTAATGCCGTTCCAGCCTGTTTCTGATAGCATAAAGCTGTTTATAAAGTTTCGGCATGTCCTTTTCCAGCGTGGGAAGATGTTTGTTGGTATCAACCTTTGAAACCGCATTCAATGCAAACGGGGTACGAGTACCTGCCACCACGTCCTCTCCCTGTGCATTGATCAGCCACTCACCGTAAAAGGCGTTCTCTCCGGTGGCTGGATTCCGCGTAAAGGCAACACCGGTGGCACAGTCATCTCCCATGTTACCAAAAACCATGGTTTGAACGTTGACTGCTGTCCCCCAGTCATCCGGAATGCCTTCAATGCGGCGATAGGCAACAGCGCGTTTTCCATTCCACGAAAGGAAGACCGCATTAATCCCGCCCCAAAGCTGCTCCATCGGATCATCAGGAAATTCTTTCCCCAATACTTTATGAACTGTCTTCTTGTACTGTTCACACAGTCCCTTGAGATCATCGGCCGTAAGATCTAAATCACTCTTATACCCCCTTTTTTTCTTCACATTTTTCAGGAGGCGCTCTAACTGACTCCGTACTCCTTCATCTTCTTCCGGTTCAAGACCGGCGGCCTTTTCCATAACAACATCCGAGTACATTGCAATAAGACGACGGTAGGCATCGTACACAAAACGAGGATCGCCCGACTTTTTAATGAGGCCGGGAATGGTCTTTGTGGTAAGCCCTATATTAAGAACAGATTCCATCATGCCCGGCATGGAAGCACGAGCGCCGGAACGGACACTCAAAAGAAGCGGGTCATTTTCATCACCGAATTTGCGCTTCATGATTTTTTCCACCTGTGCCAGGCTTGCCTTCACCTGCGCCTCTACGCCCGCAGGATAATTTTTCTTTCTCTTATAGAATTCACTACAGACCTCGGTCGTGAGGGTAAATCCCGAAGGGACCGGCATTCCGAGATTCACCATTTCGGCGATGTTCGCACCTTTGCCGCCCAGCAAGTTTCTCATATCCGCGCCGCCTTCGGCTTTTCCGTCACCGAAAAAATAGACGTACTTTTTCTTCATGACCACGCTCCTTTCTCAACCCAAAAGATTTGTAGCTTTAAAGAAAAACTATATAACATTGGCAACCTTTAAAAATCAAGGTCGATTTTTTACTCTTCTAACAATCCTAAATGTGAAGCTCCACGGCCGCAGGGCGGGGCTTCCCGGTAAGGAATATGTTGTTTTATATTGCGCCCCTTGCCCCGCCTACAAGGCGGGGCTTGCGGTATGCGCTCCCGGTCAAAAAACCTTTACCAGTCATATGATTTGATGATATAACGCGAACCTTAAATATTTTCCTTTCCAGTAATGGCAAGCATTGCCTGAATCTAAGGGAAAAACAGATTATATCTACTGATCCTGCTTCTTCTTTAGCTCATATCTTTGAGAAGAAATTAGATGATAAGCCTGCTAAGGTTCTGGAGAATCTTTACTTCGATGAACTTGACAGATATGAAATTGAAGTCAAAGAAGTAGACAGGTCGATAAGGGAAAACACTGATAACATTTTACCAGGCTGATCAATACCTATAAACATTGGAGGGATTTTATTGAAAAAAACATTTATGCCGAAATTTACGAACAAAGAAGAACTGGAAGCTCTGCAGTTGTCAGGATTGAAGTGGACGGTTAACCACGCCTATTATGGATCGGCATTTTATCGCAAAAAATTTGAGGAGGCAGGTGTTAAACCGGATGACATTAAGAGCCTTGAAGATCTCAAGAGGCTGCCATTTGTAACCGCGAAGGACCTGCAAGACAACTATCCCTGGCCGCTCATATCCGTGCCGTTTGAAAGTGTTGTAAGGATGCACGCATCGACGGGAACGACGGGAAAAAGAAAGGTTATGGTTTACACAAAAAAGGATGTGAACGACTGGGCTGATATGTTTGCGAGGTGTTACGAGATGGCCGAGCTGACGGAAGAAGACAGGGTTCAGATATGCGTAGGATACGGCGTATGGACCGCGGGTGTGGGTTTTCAGCTCGGCTGTGAGAAATTCGGGGCGTTTGCCATACCGGCCGGGCCGGGAAACATTGATATGCAGCTGCAATTTTTGATCGATTTTCAGACAACGGTGATATGTTCCACCGCATCGATGGCATTGTTACTGGCTGAAGAGGTGGACAGACGGGGGCTCAATGATAAGCTCAGTGTAAAAAAGGTCATTTTTGGGGCTGAACGGTCAAGTGATGCCACAACAAAAAAGATTAAAGGGCTGTTGGGTGTGGAGCATGCCTTCGACATTCCAGGCCTGACGGAGCTTTATGGTCCGGGGACCGGTCTGGATTGTGTTTATCATACGGGAATTCATTACTGGGCTGATTATTATATCATGGAGCTGCTAGCTCCGGAAACTCTGGAACCTGTTCCTGAAGGTGAGGTCGGAGAGATGGTGTACACGACACTTAGAAAAGAAGGGGTGCCTCTTATCAGGTATCGATCAAGGGATCTGACGAGATCGGTAGAAGGAGAATGTCCATGCGGATCTCTCCTGCCCCGTCATGATAAGATATTGGGGCGCTCTGATGATATGTTTATTATCCGAGGGGTCAACCTCTACCCCAGCAATATAGATGAGATACTTTCCAGGCAGGATGGTATCGGCAGCGAATATCAGATTCATCTCGACCGTGGGGATGACGGGAAGGACTACCTGACCGTAAAGGTGGAAAGAGAGATGGGGAGAGACTCAAAAGGAGATGACGTGCTTGCCGGGAAGATAGAAAGCAATATCAGGAAGAAAATACTGGTAAGTGGAAAGGTAGAAATAGTTGACTATCATACTCTTCCCAGAACAGCGAAAAAAACCAAGAGACTGTTCGATAACAGGGACTGATCGGGAGTGCACCCGCAAGCCTCGCCTTGTAGGCGGGGTAAGGGGCGCAATATAAAACAAACATATTCCTTACCGGGAAGCCCCGCCCTGTGGGCGGGGAGATTCACAAAAGTTTTGCTTGACTTTTTGTTTGAAGTTAATATATTTCTGAAGTACTGAGAGAACAAGGTAATAGTAATCCATAATAAGAACATGGCAAATAATAGTTTAAAATTCTGGTGGTGGCAGTGGATATATATAAGGGGGAGGTTTGTTCGCCGGCCGCGAGAATTTTAAATAGACAGAGCGTACATGAAAAGCCGTGGACAACCTTCGATGTCCACGGCTTTTTTTTGTGGCGAAAATGAGGATTGAGCATGGGTCAAAACACGGATCGAACAGAGCAGAGAATACTCATGGGTAATGAAGCGATCGGCAGGGGGTTGGTCGAAGCCGGATGCTCACTCGCCGCTTCTTACCCGGGTACGCCGGCCTCCGAGATTCTCGCATCAGTCATCAATTTTTCCAGTGAGACAGAAACCGGGATGCACATAGAATGGTCGGTCAATGAGAAGGTAGCTTATGAGGTGGCGTTGGCAAACAGCTATACCGGTAAGAGATCTGCCGTAGCCATGAAGCAGGTCGGTTTAAATGTGGCATCCGATCCCTTTATGCGTTCCGCTTACATTGGAATTAAAGGGGGTTTTGTTGTTATTGTGGCTGATGATCCAGGCCCTCACAGCTCCCAGACGGAGCAGGACAGCCGCTTTTTTGCGCGCTTCGCCAAGATACCCGTCCTTGATCCTGCCAGTCCCGGAGAGGCAAAAGAGATGGTCAAAAAGGCCTTTGAGCTGTCTGAAAAATATGAACTTCCCGTAATGATCCGCCCTACTACCCGTATATGCCATGCCAGACAGAATGTCCCCTGTTTCACCCCTGAAAAATTGGAGAGGAAAGTTAGTTTCGAGAAAAATCCGGGACGCTGGGTTGCGACACCGCAATTTCTATATGAGCTCCATCGCCTCTTAAATGAAAAAATTGAAGACATATCGGATGAAGAAGCTTTTTCGCCGTTACTCATTGCCGGTGATGGATCGCTGGACAAACACTGCATCATATCTTCCGGTGCAGCCTTCGCACATACCTGCGATCTCCTGGAAGATATGGGCTTTCTGGGGAAAATAGACCTTTTCCAGGTTACCATGCCGTATCCCTTAAACAGGAGTTTCATTCAAAAAATAAGTTCCGAATACGGAAAAATACTCGTCATTGAGGAGACCTATCCCACAATAGAGATGCAACTGACGAATACGGGGATTTATGGAAGAAATTCAAAGCTAATTCCTGGCCAGGGGGAGTTGACGCCGGATATCATTCAGGATGTGTTGAAGAAATTTCTGAGTATACCTCTGGAAACAGGCGGTTCTCCAGCGCAGATAAAAGGAAAGAGACCGACTCTATGTCCGGGGTGTCCTCACCGGGCGGCATTTTACGCGATCAAAAAAACGTTTCCCAAGGGAATTTTCCCCAGCGATATAGGTTGTTATACGCTCGGCATGAATCTTGGTGCCGTAGATACCTGTCACTGTATGGGTGCATGCATAAGCCAGGGGGCGGGTTTTTACCACGCGTACGCCCGGGATGGCGGAGAAGTTCCCGCTATTGTTGTGACCATAGGTGATTCCACCTTCTTCCATGCGGGCATTCCCGGTCTTATCAATGCCGTATTTCAGAAAGCACGATTTATCCTGGTCATTCTGGACAATTCCACCACAGCAATGACCGGTAATCAACCGACACCTGAAGTCGGAATTATGGCCGATGGGACAAAAGGAACGCCTGTGCGTATCCATGATCTGGTGAGGGCCTGCGGTGTCAGATTTCTCAAAGAATGCGATCCTTATGACTTTGAGAAGTTTACTTCCCATCTCAAGAAAGCCGATGGATACTGCCGCGGTGAGGATGGAGGCGTTGCTGTGATTATATCCAAACACCCGTGCATCCTGAACAGAGAGACGGCAAAGAAACAATCTGTATATTCCATGAAAATAACGGAAGATTGTACAGGCTGCGAGTATTGTCTGAAAAACTTTGAGTGTCCGGCCCTTATTTGTGATTCAGAGGGGAAGCGGTTCTCAATCGATCAGAATATCTGTATCGGGTGTGGTGTGTGTAAGCACGTGTGTCCTGCGGGGGCAATAGTCGCGGAAGAAGGAGACAATAAATGAAACAACAGATAATAATAAGCGGCACCGGCGGTCAGGGAGTGCTCTTTCTGACAAGGATTCTTGCACAGGCGGCCGTGGAAAAAAATATGGATGTCCTGACTTCGGAGACGCACGGCATGGCCATGAGAGGGGGAACAGTTGTCTCCCATATTAAGGTTGGGTCTTTCAGAAGTCCTTTGATCCGCATGGGTCAGGGCGATGTGGGATTATTTCTTGACGGTTCAAGCTTTGATATCTACAGGAGTTTCATAATGCCCGGAGGCAAGTCATTTGTAAATACCGACATCTCCGGAGAGTATTACAGCATTGATGCGACCGGGATGGCAAAGGAGCTGGGATCACTTCTCATCATGAATCTTATCCTTTTAGGATATACGGTGAAAGAAGGCAGCCTCTTTTGTGATGAGGAAGTGATGGAAACAACCATTAGAAAGTTGTCTAAGCCGGACCGCCTTGAAATGAACTTAAAAGGTTTTGAAATGGGATTAAAATATTATGGAGGTGAAGAATGAAAGAGAAAAGGTTTTTAGGGATTACGGTACTAATAGTTATGCTGTTGTTTGTCTGTTCTTTATTTCCGGTGTCTGTGAAAGCGGGGCCAATAACTTTAAATTATGCTAATTTTCCGCCGGCTCCTACATTCCCGTGCGTGCAGATGGAGAGATGGAAAAAAGAGGTGGAGCAGCGCACCGGCGGAAAAGTTATAATCAATACTTTTCCGGGCAGCACCCTGTTGGGTGCCAAGAACATGTACGATGGTGTCGTCGCCGGTCAGGCGGATATCGGTTGTCTGTGCATGGCCTATCAGCCGGGCAGGTTTGTGGTAACCAATGCGACCGCGTTGCCCGTTGGCTTCCCGGATGCAAAAGCAGCCAGCCTCACTCTATGGGATATTTACAAGAAATATAAACCGGAGGAATTCGCAAAGGTTAAAGTACTTACCATGTTTACCTGTGCACCGGCAAACATCTACGCAAAAAAACCGGTAAGGAACTTAGACGACCTGAAAGGACTGGAGCTGAGGGCATCCGGAGGGGTTGCCCAGGTTTTGAAGGCATTGGGAGCTACTCCGGTTGGCATGCCCCAGTCGGAAACCCCCGAAGCCCTTCAGAAGGGTGTTGTGAAGGGCGCTGCATCTTCCCTTGAGACCCTTATGGATTTCAAGTATGCGGAAACCTGCAGATACGTGACGGTATTTAATGGACCTGTTTATCCCTTCGCCGTTGTAATGAACATCGAAAAATGGAACTCCCTGCCAAAAGACGTACAGAAGGTGATGGAAGCTCTGGGAGAAGAACAGGCTTTTTGGACGGGCGACTACATGGATAGGCACGTAAATGAGTCCATTGAATGGTCTAAGAAGAATTATAATATCGAGATCATTGAATTGACGGAAGAAGAGATGGCAGAGTGGAATAAATTGCTGAGTCCGATAACCGAAAGGTGGATCAAAGATGCCGAAGCTAAGGGCTTGCCGGCAAGGGCGATTCTGCGAGACATACAAGCGGCCAAGGAAGATCGCGGTTCAAAAAAATATCAAAAGTAGAAGGCGGATATGGAGTCTCTGGATAAAATCAGCAGATTTTTGAACCGGATACTTGTCTGTATGGCCGGTATATTTCTGGTGGGGATGGTACTTCTAACCTGTTCCAATATATTTTTGAGGCTTGTATGGGTACCGGTTAAGGGCACCTTTGAACTCATGGGATTATTCGGAGCAATCGTTGTTGCATTTGCCCTTGGCTATACACAGGTTAAGAGAGGTCATGTTGCAGTAGATATACTGGTGAATCGATTCTCGGAAAAGACCCGAAAGATATTGAGCGGTATCAATTACTCCATATGTATGATCTTCTTCGCCGGTGCCGCCTGGCAGATCGCTACGGTGGCCTCGAACCTTTGGGAAACGGGGGAGGTAACGGAAACCTTGAGAATCATCTTCTATCCTTTCACTTACGGGGTTGCCCTGGGTTGTGTTGTCCTTGCACTGGTTTTGCTGATTGATCTCTTGAAGTTGTTCGTTGAGGAAAAAGGAGCCTGATAGTTGGACTTGGCAATTGTTGGTATAATTGGGATTGTTATCCTCCTCCTTATGTTGTTTTTTCTGGGGATGCCCGTCGGGTTTGCAATGGCAGTTACGGGTTTCTGCGGGTTTTGTTATATCGTCTCCTTTGAAGCGGCTCTTAATATGGTAGGTGCCGACCTGTGGGCTACGTTTTCCAAATATGGTCTGACCGTAATACCCCTTTTCATCTTTATGGGCGAGATAGCGTTTTATTCCGGGATAAATGAAAAGCTGTATAAGACGGCCTATACATGGATGGGGCATATCAGGGGAGGTATTGCCATGGCTACGGTTATGGCGTGTGCCGGATTTGCCGCCATTTGCGGGTCCAATGCGGCGACCGCCGCTACCATGACCGCCGTAGCGCTTCCTGAGATGAATAAATACAAGTACGAACCGGTTTTGAGCACAGGTGCCATTGCCTGTGGCTCTACACTCGGCGTAGTTATTCCTCCAAGTGTGGTTTTAATTGTTATCGGTTTGTATACGGGCCAGTCTATTGCCAGGCTTTTTTACGGGGGCATTTCGGCAGGTATTATTCTCGCCGTACTTTTTATGGTAACCATCTATATCATATGCCGGGTAAATGGTGACTGGGGGCCTGCCGGACCCAGAACAAACTTCGGAGAAAAGATTAAATCACTCCCCGGTAGCTTTGAGATGGTAACACTTTTTCTTCTGGTCATGGTTGGTCTCTATTTCGGTTTCTTTACACCGACGGAAGCGGGGGCGGCAGGCTCTTTTTTTGCCGTGGTGATAAGTCTCATAGGGCGGCGGCTCAGCTGGAATGGTTTTGTCGCCTCAATAACCGATACGATAACGATATCATGTATGGTTATCGTTATTGTTACGGGCGCGGTTATTTTCGGCAGATTTCTTGCGGTGACCAGAATACCCTTCGACATTGCAAACTGGGTTGCCTCACTGCCCGTGGCCCCGGCTGTGATAATGACAGTAATCTTTATTATCTATATTATAGGCGGTGCAGTGATGGATGCTCTTGCATTGTTGCTTATTACTATTCCCATCTTTTATCCCGTTGCCATGAATCTCGGTTATGACCCTATATGGTTTGGAGTTACTATAACGGTCGTAACGACCCTGGGTGCGGTAACGCCGCCTGTAGGGGCAACTACCTACGTGGTAGCCGGAATGGCGAAAGATGTATCTCTGGGCAATGTCTTTCGGGGGGTATTTTACTTTTTGCCTGCTTACATTATATGCATAATAATTCTGATGTCTTTCCCTCAGATCGTGACTTTCCTGCCCGACCTCCTGAAGTGAAAATGACGCCGAAACAACAATTCTTAACTAATCAACTTTCTATTTCCCTGAAACAGAATTGGTAAATTTGTCCTGATTTTCAAATCTCTCAAGCTATCGACCTTTGCCGATGGTAATTTACTTTTTCAGAGTAATAGCAGGATCGAATCTCCCTGCTACTGTAGGGCTTTGGGCGTTTTTGGTTGCCCGTCTTACCGATTGAGAGAGATAGGGGATTAACTCACCCAGAGTCACCAGATTATCATTGTTGTAATCCGCTTCCCCTTTCAGTCCATTTAATAAATGGTAGGTAAAGACGCCGTGTCCACCTCCCCACTGTTTACCCTCCTGCGACAGTTGTTTATCGTCGGATGCCGTGATTACCGCGATACCTTTTCCTGCGTTTGAAAGGCTTTGAAGGGCAGTGGCAGTGGTCGGTTTAATATTAATTGCGCGTGTTCCCTGTATAAATGCGGATCCAACTCCGCCGGCGTGGCAGGCATCCGCGATAACCACAACTCTTTCAGCCTTTATGAATCTTTTCAGTGCGGTTTCCACATCCCACATAGGGAAACCGGTGGATGAAATCATGTCAAAATCGGTGTCGTATGATAGTAAGAACAGATTTTCAGGCTCATCAGGTGACGGAGGAGAGCCATGGCCGGCAAAATAGATGATTACCATGTCTTCCGCGATTGCCTGTTTCAGCCACCCGAACAGGGCGTTTTTGATATTCCGGGTGGTGGCGGACTCGTCGGTAAGCAGTTTTACACGTGATGGAGAGTATCGGCCTCCATTTTGTGAGATCAGCCAGTTATAGAGCGATTGTGCGTCCTTTGAAGCGTATCTCAAACAGGGGATACGGGAGTCTTTATACTGTGACACGCCGATAATTACCGCCCATTTTTCACCCGCAAATCCCGGTCTTTCTATTATTATGGTTTTTGGTTCGACTCTTTTCACCAATCTGAGGTTCATCTGGATTGTGGCAGCGTGAATCCTGTCCTGCCGCAGGAACTTCACATCTGCCTCATCGGTATTGGGAATAAGCTCTTCAATAAATTTCTTTATGTCGATTTCAGACAAGGATTTACCGTTAAATTCCGTAAGGATATCTCCCCGTTTGAGGCCGGCCCGATCAGCCGGAGCATTCTTATGCATGTCAACTATATTGAATCCTTTTTCATGTTTTTGTATCTGTACTCCAAGAATTTGTCTTCCCTCAAGTAGCTGAGACGCTTTTCCGTCGTCTCCTTTTGCAAGGTAGCACATGGCAAGTTCGAATTTAAAATCTCTTTTTTGTAAGTCAGGTGATATATTCAATCCCCTTTCCAATAACTCAATAGCATGATCATATTTCCCTAATTTATAATAACACTGCCCGAGAGCACGGAAGTTGACGCTATCCTTTTTTATGGCATTTGCTTTCTGGAGTTCGGCAATCGCTTCATCATATCTTTTCAATTGGAGATAGTTGCATCCCAACCAATGGTGTGAGATCCAGTTAGTATTATCAAGTTCCACCCACATCCTGAAATATCCCAACGCTTCATCGTATAAGCCTTTATGGTAATAACATTGCCCGAGACCATTGAAGTTGCCACTATCCTTTTTTATGGCATTTGCTTTCTGGAGTTCGGCAATCGCTTCATCATATCTTTTCAATTGGAGATAGTTATTTCCCAACCAGTTGTGTGAGATCCAGTTAGTCGGGTCTGTTTGTACCCATCTTTGCAAATGCGGCAGCGCTTCCTGGTATTTACCCTCCTTGTATAAGGAGGGGCCTTTGACTGATGCCACATCCTTGGCAAATTGAGTGCGGGGTTGGATTCCGGTATGCTTCGGGGGAGATACGCAGCTATAGCAACTCATGGACATAAGAATGACAGCGATGAATGTACAGAGATATTGTGTCCTCACAGCGCTTCCTCCAGAGATTAAAATATTTTTCAGAATTTTAAATTCACTATAATTTTTCAGCCATTAACTTGTCAACCTGTTAAATTATTTATTTGCCAGTTATGTGATTTGATGGTATTCCTATATATTACTTGGAAAATCCCGATTTTCCTTTATGCTTGCTGCTGGTTTTAGTCTGTAAGATCATCTGTTGTAGTTTAATTGCACTCAAATCGCCTGCAACGTTGCAAGAGTTTAAATTTTTAGTTTGTGCTGGTACGCATTGGATATATGCGGCAACAGAAAACTTCTAACAATTAAAATTTCTGACTACGGGCAATGATATAGGCAGGACAGAATGCTATATGGCAAGTACCTTTTTTCCAGCGTATTCGAGGATGACGCTATCCTTCCTTATTATAAGGGATCTACCTTCCGGGGAGTTTTCGGTCATGCCTTAAAAAAGGTCGTCTGTGCTCTTAGAAGGCAGGATTGCAAGGATTGCCTTTTAAGAGAAAAATGTGTCTACTCCTTCGTTTTTGAAACTCCCACCGCAAGAAATGATCACGGTAGTCGGAAGAGAATAGCCTCCCCACCTCATCCTTATGTGATTGAGCCACCCGATACCACAAAAACCGATTACAAAAAAGGCGAAGCTTTTAATTTTACCCTCCTTCTTTTCGGCAGAGCGAATGACTATCTGCCCTATTTCATTTATGCCTTCGAGCAGATGGGGAAAATGGGCATAGGACGACGAATTGATGGAAAACGTCCGGCGTTTAAGTTGGTGAGTGTTGACGCGGATGACAATCCCGTCTATTCCAGTCAGGACAATAAAATCAGAGAAGGCGAGTTTACACAGGACCTGGTTGCTGAGGATCATCTGCCTGAAGAATATAAGACAATTCACAGCCTCGAGCTGACCTTACAAACCCCCCTTCGGCTTAAGTTTGAAAACTCCCTTCATGCAAACCTTCCTTTCCACATACTTGTGAGGGCAATGTTGAGACGGGTATCATCACTTACCAATTATCATGGAGACGGGGAACCTCCGCTCGATTACAGGGGGATGGTCAAACGTGCAGAGTCAGTTGAGATTAATGATTCCTCACTTAAATGGTTTGACTGGAAACGATACTCAAACAGGCAGGACCAATCGATGCTTATGGGAGGGATAACCGGAGAAGTACGCTATTCGGGAGACCTTGGCGAGTTTATACCGCTCATAAGATTCTGTGAAAAAGTACATATTGGGAAGCAGACCTCCTTTGGTCTCGGGAAGATCAAGATTACAGGGATGTGACGATGAAGAACATTCTTCTTGCCGTTGTTGGTTTAAGCCCTCAGGTGATTACCGAAACACTCTTTGCCCTGCATCAGCAAAATCGAAGAGTTGATGCCATTCATATTATCACAACGCGGCAGGGAAAGGAGAAGATAAACGCACACCTTCTTTCCCCCGGCGATGGTAAGTATTACCAGTACCTCAAGGAATATAATATCGATCCTGAATCCCTAAAATTCGGTTTTGATAATATTCACGTAATAAAAGACAGAAATGGAATAGAGATAGATGATATTGACGGTGAGGAAGAGAACGAATCTCTGCTCAGGAAATGTCTGGAACTGAGCTTCAGATTTACGAAAGATTCAAACACTGCCGTCTTCTTCTCTGTGGCAGGCGGCAGAAAGACCATGACCTCCTGTCTCACGCTGGCCGCCCAGCTTTACGGGAGGCCGCGGGACCGTGTTTATCACGTGCTTGTATCACCGGAGTTTGAAAGCAACAGGGATTTTTACTATCCGCCTCAAAAATCCGTGCCCATTGAACTCAGAGACAAAAATGGAGAGCATTACTTAAAAGAAACCCGGTACGCTAAGATCAACCTTGTCCCCGTCCCCTTCATT